>JANWLQ010000099.1 GCA_025450725.1 Terriglobales bacterium | reverse complement strand
CCGCGCCAGCCCCGTCCCGACTGGCTGCGCGTTCGCGTGCCCGGAGGCGAAAACTACCACCGCCTGAAGACCCTGGCCCGCCAGCTCGACCTGCACACCGTCTGTGAATCGGCCCGCTGCCCGAACATTGGCGAATGCTGGAACCAAGGCACCGCCACTTTCATGATTCTGGGCAACTTGTGCACCCGGCGTTGCGGCTTCTGCGCCGTGCCCAAGGGACGCCCACTCGCGATTGACTACGACGAGCCGCGCCGCGTGGGCGAAGCCGTCGCCCGCCTCGGGCTGCGCCATGCCGTGATTACCTCGGTCAACCGCGATGACGATAATCTGGCCGGGGCGCGCATCTTCGCCTCCACCATTGCCGCCGTCCGTGAACGTGTGCCGAGCTGCCACGTCGAGGTTCTCATCCCCGATTTCAGGGGCAGTGAAGTGGCTTTGCGCATTGTTCTCGATGCCGCCCCCGATATTCTGAACCACAATACCGAGACCGTTCCCAGCCTCTATCGCTTTGTCCGCCCTGGCGCCAAGTTCGAACGCTCGCTCGAGCTGCTGCGAAGGGTGAAACAAATCGCCACCACGCCGGTGCTCAGCAAATCCGGACTCATGCTGGGCCTTGGCGAAACAGAATCCGAGTTGCTCGATGCCATGCGCCGCCTCGCCGCGACAGGATGCGACATTCTCACCCTGGGGCAATACCTTCGCCCCTCGCGCGATCATTTGCCGGTGAAGCGCACCTATACCCCCTCCGAGTTTGATCACCTCCGCGACGCCGGCATGGCAATGGGATTTGGTCATGTTGAGGCAGGCCCGTTGGTGCGCAGCAGCTATCATGCCCGTTCCCAGGCCGATACGCTGGTTCCACGTACGCTGTAACCTGCCACAAACGCCCAATTTCAGGACAAATCCTGCATCTAATCCGTAGTGGGAATGCCGGTCTGGTCCAAGCTGCGAATACCCCTTCAGGCTCTCGTCGTGGCTGGATTGGCGGCGGCAGCAACCGTTGTGGTGGCCCTCACCGGCGCCGATCGCGATTTCGAGTTGATCGTCTGCCTCCCCGGCATCGCCATTGCCGAAGCACTGTTTGGCCTCTGGGCGGGTATCGAAGCCGTGCTGGTCAGTGTCGCCGCCAGCATACTGTATCGCGCCTGGTGGACCGGTCCCCCCTGGGGCGGCAGCAATGCACCAACCGAGTCGGAATTGATTCTTCTAGCCGTTGGCATGTTTGTAGTGGCTTTGATGGAAATGCGCCGCCGCAGCGGTTTGCGCGAGGCGTCAGGTTCCGAAAAACTCGCGGCCTTGCTCGAGAACCTCACCGAGGCCGCCATCATCTTCGACCAGGCCGATCGCGTCGTCTCGCTCAACCCCGCCGCGCGCGCCCTGTTCGGACGGTCGGGATCGGCGCTGATCGGCGCTTCCGGCGAGAGTATTCGCCGACGCTGGGTATTTTCCGGGGTGGATGACCCTTCCGCCTCCCCCGCTCCCGGTCAGCACGAAGGCACGCTTTTCGATGTCGAACGCGACCAAAGCCTGCATGTGCTCATCTCCACCGCGCCTTGGCACGATCCCGCGCGTCATGCCCTCGGTCGCCTGGTGCTGCTCAGCAACATAACCGAGTTGCGCGAGCTGCAATCCAAAGCAGTCGAACGCGCCCGTCACATCGCCGTCGCTCAAATGGCGGCCGCGCTGACCCACGATTTCAATCAGGTGCTCGACATTATCCGCCGCGCGATTGAGGTGCTGAGCAACAAACTCGAGGCCCCCGCCAGCGAACGCCGCAAGTTCCTCGACATTATTGAACAAGCCGTCGTCAATGGCGCCACGATGGTGCGCCGCCTGCGCGCCTACCTGGCCGACGGAGAGGGCGAGCGCCAGCCGATGGACTTGGGCGTTCTTGCCCGCGAGGCGGTGGAGCTCACCCGCCCGGTGTGGCGCACCCGGCCGGAAATCAACATCCAGTCCCAAATTCAACCCCAGCCGCGCGAGCGCTGGGTGATGGCCGACGCCAGCGAGTTGCGCCGTGTGCTGGTCAATCTCATCTTTAATGCGCTGGAGGCGATGCCCCCGCGCGGCGGACGCATCACCGTGGCCGCCTTCGCCAACGATCACAGCGCCTGCGTCTATGTTGAGGACACCGGTACGGGAATTCCTCCCAGCGTGCGCGAGCGAATCTTTGAGCCCTACTTCACCACCAAGAGCCGCGGCATGGGTCTCGGCCTCTTCGCAGCCAGCAAAATCGCCGGCGCCCACGGCGGCACTCTCGTCTTCGCCCCCCGCGAGGGCGGCGGCACCCGCTTCACGCTTGAGCTCCCCCTCGCCGCGCAACTCAAGGCTTCACAGCCGGCCGCATAGTGTAAAATCAAACCTCGTGCCGCAGTGGCGGAACTGGCAGACGCGCGTGGTTCAGGTCCACGTTCTCGCAAGGGAGTGGGGGTTCGAGTCCCTTCTGCGGCACCAAACTTGAAGGACAACAATCCTTCGCCGGCCGTGCATCCTAGCCTGCTAGGAGACTCACATGGCCCGCGAAATTCCCTTTAATTCCGACCGCAAAACCGAAGGTGACGCATCCGCCGAATTGCGTCAACTGCTCCTCGATCAAATGGGCGACCTTCTCCACGCCGAAAACCAGTTGGTCAAGGCACTGCCGAAGATGGTCAAAGCCGCCCACTCTCCCACCCTCCGCCGCGGCTTCTCCGAGCACCTTGAACAGACCCGTGGCCACGTGCAGCGCCTTCAGGAAGCTTTCGAACTCCTCGGCGCCAAGGCCAAGGCCATTCCGTGCCCCGGCATGAAAGGTTTGGTGGAGGAGGGTTCGGAAACCATCAGCGACGGCAAAGAAATGCCCGAGGCCTGCGCCGATCTCGCCCTCATCATTGCCGCCCAGAAAGTCGAGCACTACGAAATCTCAGGTTACGGCTCTCTCCGCACCCTGGCTGACCGCCTCGGCGAGTCCCGTGTCGCCCGCCTGCTGGCCGACAATCAAGCCGAAGAGGAGCAGGCCGATGAACTCCTCACCCAGGCCGCGCAACCCTTATTCGAACAGGCCGCCTAAGCGCTTTCCCTGAGCCAAACCTACTCGGAACTGGCCACCGCCCAAGTGTTCGACCAGCCCCGCTCGCTGCCGTTCTTGCCCGGCTTCGGGCGCCGCTCCAGGTACATTTCGATATCCCTCAACACCGGGGCAACGTCGTCCACCAAGTGGAACATCTTGCGCTTGTCTTCCCACCGGCACACGACAATGCCCGCCCGTTGCAGCCGCGCCAGCGAGTGCGATACCCGGCTCTGCTCGTAGCCCAGCGTCTCGGCGATTTGGGTGACCGTGGCCCCGCGGCGGCGCAGCAACTGGACAATGCCCATGCGCGAGAGATTAGCCAAAGTCGAAAAGAAATCGCGGTAATCGTTCTGTTCCATTGCCATGGTTTTGCCGGGCCTCCCTGGGCGTACAAATGGCGCCTATACTTTGACAACGGAATCCGAACTCCGAAGTTACAGGCTAGTCAACTTTTGTTAAAAATTTACCGTCTCCGGCCCCGCCCCGGTCAGCCGCACCAGCGCCCGCGCCGAGGGATAAAGTCGCCTTAGTTCGCTCTCCTCGCGCCATTCGTCCAGCGCCAGAATGCCCTCCGGTGTACCCTCCATTCCGGCGACCGTGGCCACGCCCCAGCGTGCGAAAAACGCATGTGCGCCTAATTTATCCCCCTCCTCACCGTCCACCACAACCACCGTCCTGCAGCCCGCGCCGCGGAAAAACGCCAGCGCGTGGTTCAGCTCCATCTGCTCCCGCCGGCTGGCAGGGCGGTGGGCGGGGCGGCCGGCGAATTGTCCCGCTATGATCTCACCCGGCGCTTCTTCCGTGTGCCCCACTATTTGGCCCAAGGCCGCGAGTGCGGCCTCCGCTTCCGCGGCCGCATTGGCGGCGACCAGAGCCGGATTCCACGTAGCGCCGCACCTGGCCTGCAACGCTTCCTCGATGGCATCCGCGAGCGAATACATGTCCTCCGGCGCGGAGAGGAAGCCATTGACGCCGTGAACAATCCTCTCGCTCAGTCCGCCCACCGCCGTCGCCGCCACCGGTACCCCGGCCCGTTGCGCTTCAAACGCAATCCTGCTGTAGGTCTCCTCCCAGCGCGAGGGCACTACGACGGCGTCGCAATCAGAGATTAAATCCGCCATCGCTTTGGGTGCCAGCTCGCCGGTGAACTCCAGTTCGTGGCGGTCGGAAACCGAGCTCCGCATGGTCCGCCGAGCTCCTTCGTCGAAACGCCCCGCCACAGTGAGCCGTACTGCGGGCCGGACTTCGTCAAGCGCAGCGGCAAGTAACTCCGCCCCCTTGGCCTGTCCCCAACCGCCCGAGTAGAGCAGCCGCCGCGCCGCGGCTCGACTCGCCGTCATCGTGGGAACGACCGCCGGCAACACTGGCGCAATCACCACAATGCGCTCGGCCGGCGCTCCCTCGTCGATGAAAAAATCCCGCGTAAAGCGCGAGTTCGCGATGATCACGTCGGCTCGCAGCAACGCCGTCCGCCAATCCTGCGGACGGTGCCGGTAACGCAAGGCGCGCAGGGGAAGTTCCGCCGCCCGGCGCAGAGATCCGCTCACGCACCAAGCGCATTTAAACCCGGTCCAACCGGGACCGCTGCACCGCTCCTCGCGGCGGTGCCAGAGTTTGTGGGTCGGGCACAGTGCGGTGAAGTCGTGCAGGAACACCGCGTAGGGAATGCCCCGCTCGCGCAAATCCAGCAGCCATGCCGGATTCATCTTGCCCAAGTGCTGCACCAGCACCATATCGGGCGTCGCCTCATCGAGTGCGCGCTGCCATTCGCCCAGCGCGCCGCCGGTGACGAACACGCGGCCGCCGAAAGCTTGCTCGACCTCGCGGGCATAGACTTCCACTCCCCCCGTCGCTTCCGGATAAATGCCATGCACCAATTGAAGTAGACCCGGCATTTAGAATTCGATTCCCATTGTTCGTCCTAAGATTCGTCGCGCCGCTGCCCGCCCGCTCGCGATACAGTCGGGTATGCCAATGCCGCTGTAGGCATTGCCGGCCAGCGCCAACCCCTTAACCTCGCCCATCGCGCGCGTGATCGCGGCCATCCGCGCCGCATGTTCAATTGTGTATTGCGGCATGGCCCGCGGCCAACGATCAACGCGAACCTTCAGAGCATTCCCCAACCGCGCACCCAGAATGCCGCGTGCGTCCGCACCCGCTTGTCGGGCCAGCCGCCGATCTTTCCACTCCGCCTGCGGGCCGCCATAAAACATCCGCACCACACCCGCTCCCGCCGGCGCGCGACCAGGGAATTTTTGGTGGGCAAATGTCGCCGCGAGCAGCGCCCGCGCGTCCGCCACCACGAAACCCGATCCCGCCGGCAGCGTGGGCGCGGGGTCGAACCCAATGTTTACCGACACCGCCGAGCTGTATTCAATTTCCGACAGCACGCCGGCCAGCCGTGGATGGGGTTCTCGCAAAAATCCCGCCGCTCTCCATGCCGGCGCAGCCATAATCAGAGCGCGGCATGCGACCGTCCCGCCGGAAGCGAGCCGCAGCCGCCATCCGCCTCCTGCGCGATCGACGGCGACGACCCCGGCATTTAGCCGCAACACTCCTGGCCGCAGCCGCGCCACGAGAGCCGCGATCAGCGATCCCATGCCATGTCGCAGACTAGTGAACGGCGACGAACCAGCGACTGAAGGGGAACTCAAGCGTGGCACCACAAACCGCTCTGCCGACCCCGGGCCGCCGCCATAAATTCCGCTCAACAACGGTCCGGCGATCGTTGTCAGTATGGCTCCGCCTGCCTCAGCGCCCCATCGCCGTCGCAAGAATGAGCCCAGGCCTTCGTGCGCTTCCGTAGGCGCAATGTCGTCGGCGAACCGGCGGCGAATCTCCGCTTTGACCCCGGCTGAGAACAGCTCCGATTCCAGCACCGGCTCCAGCTCCGTCGGCGCTACCAAACTCCATCCCGCCGGCAACGGCAGCAATCGGCCGTCACGCAGAATGCAGGTTCGGGGCACCGCTGAGGGCACCAGTTCGCCGTCAAGACCCAACTCCCGGCACAGCTCGCGCGCCTCCGGCTTGGCGCTCAGAAAAGAGTCCGCCCCCTGTTCCAGTAAAAACCCGCCGCTGCGCACGCTCGCCAGGCACCCACCCGCGCGCGCGCTCGCCTCGAGTACGGTGAAATCGCTTGTTCCGCTTTGCTGCAGCTCCCACGCCGCGCTCAGCCCTGCAATGCCCGCGCCGATAATCGCGATCGGCGTCAATCTACGTCCCAGATCAGGCCGAAGACCAACACACACATCGCCAGCGCAGTGGTCAACAGCCGCCACCTATATAGATCCACGTCGGGAAGCAGAACCATATCAATGAAAATCAACAGGTTGGAGGCCGCCAGTCCCCAGAAGCATAGGCTGCTCCACAACAACAACCGCTGCCGGCTGTAATGAAAACCACGTGCCAAGAGCAACGCGCACGCCAAACACACCAGTGTGCCCAAGACGTAGGCCGACGCCGCGATTGTCTGGCTCATGACCGCCGCTCCCCGGTGCTTTTCTTCACAATTGCCGCCAATATCAAGATGAACGTCAGCAACCGCAGCGGGTACAGGGAGGGCGCACCCTCCTCGCCCGGACGCAGCATCAGAATTGCAAACCGGTTCACCGCCTCCACCGCGAAGGCAATGGCAAATGCCAAGAACAGGAAGTCCCGTGTGCGCCGCCAACATTTCAAAAACAGCAGCGCCGCCACCAGCGACGTGGTCACAATCACTCCCAATAAAAAGGCGTTCACGAAGGCCGCCTCAAATCGAAGGCGCGCGCAAATTCACCCAGCGCCGACGAGCGCGCGTGAATCAGTTTGGAAATCCGCACCAACTCCCGGCGGTAGGCGGTTTGTACTTGGTCGAGCATGTTTTCGCGTTCCACGCTTCCGGCATGGTACCAGTATTCGCCACCACTATCTTCGCGTTGACGGGCAAAGCCGCGCTGCTCCAATTCACGCAGGATGGCGGCCGCGCGCTCGGCGGGTATGAACAACGCCTGCGACAGCTCTGCGATCGTCCACCGTTGCTCGCGGTCGCCGCGCAGCAAAAGCAGCGCCTCCAAGTGGGGGACGCTCGAAATGTGCTGGCAAAGAAAGTCGTCAACCAGCGCGGATTGAGACGGTTCCGGCATGCGAAGCGTTCAACTTTGGTCAGTTTACACCCACGCGGCGAGCAACTTGGCGGGAAGATGTAGCACCTCATGAGGGATGCGCGCGCGCAAGCGGGTTCGGTTGGTTCCATTCTGTGGCATCGTAAAACCAGGAGGCTATCACCCATGAGCGCTGCCGAGAAACAAAGCACCGAGGATGAACTGAAAACCCGTTTGCGCAAAACGTGGATGACCGGTGATTATGGCCGCTTCAGCCGCTATTTGGAACGCGATGCCGAGGCGTTCTACCGGCGCCTGCCCATCAAGCCGGGCGCGCATGTGCTCGATGTTGGCTGCGGCGCCGGCCAGGTATCAATCATTGCCGCGCGCTTGGGAGCGAGCGTGACCGGATGTGACATTGCGACCAATTGGCTGGCCCAGGCGCGACGCAGCGCCGCCGCCGAGGGGCTTACCGTCACATTCGAGGAAGGCGATGCCGAATCTTTGCCCTACCCCAACGCGAGCTTCGACGCCGTGGTCAGCCTTTTTGCCGCCATCTTCGCGCCCCGCCCGGAGTTGGTCGCCGCGGAGTTCACCCGCGTCTGCCGGCCTGGAGGCGTCATCGCCATGGGCAACTGGACCGCGGCCGGCTTCGTCGGCCAAATGCTCAAGACGATCGCTAAACACGTCGCGCCTTCTGGCATGCCCTCGCCTCTGCTGTGGGGTGATGAGCCGACCGTTCGGGAGCGGCTGCGGACGAGCATCGCGAGCCTCAATTGCTCGCGTCCGCTGTACGAACTGAGCTATCCCTTCCCGCCGGCCGAGGTGGTCGAGTTTTTCCGGGTGAACTACGGGCCCATGACACGCGCTTTCGCGTCGCTCGGAGAAGAGGCACAACAGCAGCTGCGCGCGGAGTTGACCGATCTGTGGTCTCGCCACAACCGGGCCACTGACGGGACCACCAAGGTTGACGCCGAGTATCTTCAGGTCATTGCGGTCCGCGGCTAGACAAGACTTCGATTTTGCTCCGCAGCTCTTGTTTCGCCCGGCGGGTGAGGGTGCAATAGGCAGGCCGGAAGCGCCTCAGGGAAGGATTTCTCCACCATTGCTCCTGGTCATACGCGCCGCAGCCGCCGCCTGTGTTTTCCCGTATACTACGCGGCATGACTTCACGACTCCTCGTTGCCGTGCTCGCCCTCGCGACTTTCACCTTTACCGCCAGCGCCCAGAGACGCGGTCGCGGCGGCGCCCCTCCAGGCCACCCGTACGATTCGAGCACCACCGATGCGGCGCCTGTCGTCACGCATCATCAAATTCAAATCGGCGGTCAGACGCTCAGCTACACCGCCACCGCCGGACGCATGCCCGTCTCCGACGCCGCCGGCAAAGTCGAGGCCCACATCTTCTTCATCGCCTATACCCTCGATGGACAGGAAAAGCCCAACCGACGCCCCCTCGCCTTCATCTATAACGGCGGCCCCGGCGAGCCCGCCATCTGGGTTCACATGGGCGGTTTTGGACCGCGCCGCATCGTGCTCAACGCTAATGGCACGCTGCCGCCCGCGCCTTATCGCCTCACCGACAATCAGGAGAGCTGGCTGCCCTTCACCGACATGGTCTTCATTGATCCCGACGGCACCGGCTACAGCCGCGCCGTCAGCGCCGAAGCTCTGCGCGCCACCTCCGGTGTCAACGGCGACCTGCAATCGCTCGGCGAATTCATCCGCCTCTACCTCACCAACTACGATCGCTTCAGCTCGCCCCTCTACCTCGCCGGCGAAAGCTACGGCACCTTTCGCTCCGCCGGACTCGCCGGCTATCTGACGCAGCGCGGCATTGCTCTCAATGGCGTGGTGCTGATCTCAAGTGTGCTCGACATGCACTCGCTCGATGAGAACGTGGACAACGACCAACCCGACGTCCTCTTTCTGCCCACCATGACCGCCACCGCCTGGTACCACAAGAAACTTCCGCCGGATCTGCAGAAGGAAACGATTGAATCGGTGGTCAAGCAATCCGAACAGTGGGCCACCACCGGCTACACTATCGCGCTCGAAAAAGGCGACGCGCTGCAGGGCGCCGACCGCCAGCAGGCGATTGATCAGCTTGCCCGCTTTACCGGGCTCGACAAGAAACTGCTCGACGACTACAACCTCCGCGTCAGCTCATCCCTGTTCGACTCCGAGCTGATGCGCGACCAGAAGGAAATCGTCGGCCGCCTCGACGGACGCATGACCGGCTTCAATCGCACCCCCGGCAACCAGGACTCCGACTTCGACGCCAGCTGGGTGCAGCGCCCGGTGTTCACCGAAATGTTCACCCAGTACGTCCGCGACGAACTCGGCTACAAGACCGACGACGTCTACGGCGGCGGCATTGACGGATGGCAATTCGACCTGAGCGACAACATGAGCCAGATGCTGGAGAGCGCCTTCGCCAAAAACCCCTACATGAAGCTGCTGCTCGCCACCGGCTACTACGACTTCGCCTGCCCCTTCTACGAAGCCGAGTACAGCATGCACCACCTCTTCCTGCCGCCCTCCGAGCAGGGCAACATCACCGTGGCTCATTACCAGGTCGGCCACATGATCTATGAGGACACCATCGCGCGCCAGGGCCTCATGCATGACGTGCGCAACCTGATCACCTCGACCGAAGCTCCGAAAACCGACAAGTAACGTTCAGCGAAATTCGGCGCTCCACGTCAAACGACCAGTCCGGGCCGGCAGCGTAGTGATCGTGACTATGCCGCCGGCCCGGCTGATTTTTCCGGCGTGCCCGTCGAACTCGGCCCGCGTCAGCTCATACCCAGCCGGCACCCGCAGCACGATCTGGTAAGGATCCGATGCGACGACATCGCTTGCCCCGCTCAGGCGATGCTCGGCCGCCGACCACCGCACGTCTTCGAGATCCACGCCGCCCTGCGAAATATGCCGGTTGGTGGAAACGATCTGCGGATGATGCACCACCGCGCGAATCGAATACACCCGCGCCGCCTTGGCCGCCTGTGCCGGCGCCACGAACGAGCCCTTAAAGATTCCTACCAGTCGCCGCGTCCAGAACTCGTACACCGCATACCTGGTGTCGCTCGCGAGACCCAAATCCCGAAACCGCACCTGTTGCGCGGGTAGCGCGCTCCAGCTTAGGCGAGCCAGCACCGACCAATTCTCAAACGGACGGCTGATGTCCATCAGCCACCACGGGCATACATCCCCCAAACGTTCGGCGTCAATCGGCCCGGGGTTGGCGCCGCCATCCTGATTGCGCAGTCCCAGTGCCAAATGATCGCTCGCGTGCGCGTCGTAATCGTAAAGCTGCCCCGGCAGCGTGAACAACACCGGCGCCGCGCGCCGCGCGCCCTCCAGCTTGGCGTCGTTCTGGTAAACGCCGACCGCGTCGGAGACCATGAGCTGCGCTCCCGCCATGGAGACCAGCACTGGCCGAATCACGTCCTCGCCCGCGCCGCCGATATCGACATGGTCGGGATCGTTCCGCCACACCACGTTGTTCCACGAGTTGTACTGCTGCAGTGTCGCCGGACCAAACCCATCCGTTCCCAGCCGGTCGCCATCGGCAATCCCCGCCACCTCTGGCAGCACACCCCAGCACGCGAGCAGGTACGTCTCCGGTCCCAGTTCCTCGCGCGCCGCGCTCAAGACTTTGCGAAACGCCGCTTCCGGACTCGACCCGCGCGCCGCAAGCTCCGCTCGCCGCGGATAGCTCGCGTCGTACAGCAAGTGACGGAGCGTGTCTATCTTGACGTACTTGTATCCCATTGCATGCAGCGCCCGGTACGTCGGACGGATCACCGCATCCACCGCCTCCGAGTTTGACCCGTCCAACCCGTAGCCTACCCACGCCGCCGGCGTCGGCGCGCTGCCCGGCTCGGCCAGAAACCATGCTGGATGCGCCGCCGCCAACTTTGCATCGTCAATCTGCACGTTTTCCCAAATCGCCGGCTTCAGCCCCAGGCTGCGCTCGAGCGCCGCGAGGTCGCCGATGCCCGATGGAAATTTTGCGTTTGTCTTCAGCCATTGCGCGGGATAGCCGTCCTGCGGATGGTATCCGGCGTCCAGTTGAATGTACTGATACCCGAAATCACGCAGCTTGGCGGCAAACAAAGTCGCGATCTGCCGCACCTCGTCTTCATTGATCGAATCCTCGTAAGCCCACCACGAACTCCAACCCGCCACCGGATCCGGCCAAACCTTGTACGTCCACGGCTCGTAATAAGCCAGATTGCGGTGCAACTGGTAAAAACGCGGTGCGAACCGCAGCAACACCGACGGGCCGTTCGCTGTTACCCGAAACTCTCCTGGCCCGCGCGGCTCGATCACCGTACCCGGCGGAAACTCCAACATCCAATCCGCGTGCCGGTCGTAAATCGCATTGTTGCGCAGATTGTGATCCTCGCCCGACGCGGTCCGCACCAGTGGAAACCGCCGCTGCGCCTCGCCCATTGTCTCGGCCGCAAATGCCTCGTCGCTGGCATGCACGTCGAGCTTCAACGCCACCGTCTTCCCCGCCGCCGCTGTCAGTTGAATCTTCTCAAGCAACGCCCCGCGTTCGCCCCTGCTCACTTCCGTCGTAGCCCGCACGGGCGCGCCGACCTCCCCGCTCGCCAGGTTTGCTCGGTTATAGACCAGCGTCAATTCGCCACTTCGACTCACCGTCATTGCCGCCGCTGAATTCTGCGGCGCCTGTGCACTCAGCGCCGTGGCGCCGAAAAGAGCCATTAACACCGATAGCCAAATTCGCAAGCTTCTCATCCCGCCAGTCTGCCATAAAGACTCGTTGTCCTAGCGCTTACCACTGTTGCACCGAGCGCCACCGCGGCCGGCTTCCCGAGACTGCCGCTCGGTCTTGTCGCCGCGCTCGTCGGGCTCGGGTTGGCCGGACTGCTCCTCTCGTCCCACAAGTGCCGGCTGGTGGTTACACGCTTCGCACTTGCCACTTCGGTGGCCCTGCTGCTCGCCTGCGGAGGCAGCGGCGGTGGCGGCGGTGGCGTGCCCAACCCCGCCATTCAGATCTTGCCCACCAGCCTCGACTTTGGCGCCGTGCCGATGGGCAAAACCAGTGCCGCGCAAAACGTCACCGTTTTCAATACCGGCAACACCACCTTCCGCGTTAGTCCCTATAGTCACGCAAGCACCTGCAGCGCAAGTTCGCTAAATCCGCTCGCCTCCTGTTCTATCGCGGTCACGTTTGGGCCGAGCAACATTGGACCCGCGAACGGCACTCTCTTGATCGGCACGACCGATCCCTCGCTCCAGGGGCAGCTGCAACTCAAAGGCTTGGGTGACTATACCTTCACCCCCAAGGGGAATTACAACATCACAATTACAGGCACCTCAGGCCCTGTCACGGCGCAGACGTCTTCGTACTTCGCGGTCCAATAGATTACTTACGCAGCAAACCGCGCAGCTCCGGCACCCGCATGGCCGCCGTCGTGGCCGCATACACCGCGCCAAAGGCGCCCAGTACCAGCACCGCCGCCAGGGGCGGATACAGCCTCGCAACGTACACGTAAACTCCGCGGCCCGCGCCGGCAGCGAGCAGCGACGCCACCCAAATCTGCGCCAGGAACATCGCCGGCACCCCGGTTTCACCGACGCGCTCGCGCAGCCCGCGGCGCAGCAGCGTGAACTCCACCCATGCGGCAATGCCGGCGCTGGCGGTCAGCCCGACCAATCCCCAGCGCGCTTCCACGCCAAACCAACCTGGCAGATAGAATGCCGCCACATACCCCAGCACCGTCGTCAGCGCTACCCGCACCGAGGCGTAGCGCAGCGGATTGCGCGTATCCCGCAGCGCGTAATATGTTGACGAATACAGCCGCCCCAGCGCCGACGCTAGCAGCCCGACCGTCGCCCCCGCCAGCGCTCCCCAAACATAGAGCACGTCGTGATGCCGGAAAGCGCCGGTCAGGAAAATCGCCGACACGATCACATCCCCCAGCGCCAGAAATGCAATCGCCGAGGGCAGCACGAAAAACGTGATCTGTCGCAACCCGGTGTTGAGCCTCCGCCGCAGCACCGCCGCGACATCGCTTCCTGTGCCCACCGCGCCTGACATGGCCGGCAGCTCCGCCGCCGACACCGACATGCCAAACAAACTCACCGGCAGCAGATACAAGATTTGCGCATAGGCGAGCGAGGCGACAGCGCCCGTCGGCAGCAGCGTGGCCAGCAGCGCGTCCACGTACGCCGAGATCTGCACCACGCCGCGGCTAAAAAAAACCGGCGTGAAGTTGCGGATCACTTCCCGCACCTGCGGCGCCCTATGCTCGAGCGACAGCCTCATCCCGCGCACGAGCTTCTTCACCGCCGGCCACTGCATCCCGATTTGCAGCGCGCTGCCCCCAACCGAACCCCAAGCCAGCGTCGTCGCCAGGTCGAATTGCGTGTCGCGCCGCCCGAAGCCGATCAAGGTGGCGATCATGACCGCGTTCCAAGCCACCGGCGCCGCATAGGAAAGGAAAAACCTCCGGTGGCTGTTCAGTATGCCCAGGCACCAGGCCGACATCACCAGCAGCCCCGCGCCGGGAAACAAAATCCGCACCAGCCGGATCGTCAGCTCCCGCTCGGCGCCGTGAAACCCCGGCGCGATCGCGTCAATGAAGTAAGGCGTGGCCACGACGCCCAAGGTCACCAGCACCGCCGTGCAGAGCGACAGCAGTGCCAGCACCGCTCCCGCCACCCGCCGCGCCTCCTCCTCATCGCCACGCGCCAGCAGCGCGGCATACACCGGAATGAACGACGCCGACAGAACCCCTTCTCCGAAAAGGTTCTGCAGCAGATTGGGAATCTTGAACGCCGCCTTGAACGCGTCCGCCGCTTGCGAACTGCCGAAATAGTGCGCGAAAACCCGCTCCCGCACCAGTCCCGCCAACCGGCTCAGCAGGATGCCCGCCGCCACCAGCGCAGCCGAACCTTTGGAGGCGAAACGTGTCTGCGAACCGGTGGCTGAGCCCGAGTCCATCACCTCCATACTGCCATCAATGCCCAAACGATAATTCTTTGGATCCCACGTTTGGGTTCACGCGGATGTCGCCGTACTCCTCCCGAAATGTCTCCTTCCCGTCGGTAAAGAAGTCGCAGCGCGCGGCGATCCAGCCCGGCTTCAGCTTCCGGTAATCCTCGAAACGTGTGTCGGTGCTGTGCGATCCGTCCCGGCTGGGCTGGATTAGCCGGACGAACAGCAGCCGCGACTGTGAGATCCAGAACTGCTTCGTGCGCAGATCACCGCGATCGGCGCCGATCACGTACACCGGCTCGCCCTCCCAGGTGTCCGTATGGATTTTCGACAGATCGAAACCTTGGCCCTTGGTTTCGGCAATGGTCGTTGCCGCCGGCTGCCGGTAAACGTCAAATCCCAGCAACAGCAGCATGTGGACGAAGGGCCGAGCGCTCGTCACCTTCCTGGCCTTATATATCTTCAACTGGCCGTCGGTCAAAATCTCGCCGTTGCCGTCCCGCGGATCGCCGATGTGGATGGCCAGCGTCCCCGGCAGCTTCGCCACCTCGTACCAGGTTTCGCTCGACGTGGTCCCGTCGGGATGAATCGTCGTGCTCTTCTGCGTGAAACTTACCGTGCGATACCAATCGTTCTGGTAGCGGTCGTGCATGGCCCGTAAAAGTGCGCCGCCGTCATGCGGCGTCTGCCCCGCCAGGCCCGCGCACAATAGCAAAATCAATGAAATCCAAGAGATATGTCGCATTTCACCTCCCGCGCCAAAGGTATCACGGCAGCCCAGCTACGCCTTGCCATGGAAGGCAAACGCCACCGCGCCGCAAATGCAGGCAAAGCTGCCCACGTAATTCCAGCGCAAGTCCTCACCGATGTACAGCCAGGCAAACACCGCAAATACGCTGAGCGTAATCACTTCCTGAATAATCTTGAGCTGGTACACGGAGAACTCGCCATAACCGATCCGGTTGGCCGGAACCTGAAACATGTACTCAAAAAATGCAATGCCCCAGCTCACCAGCACAACTTTCCACAACGGCACCGACCGGAACTTCAAGTGCCCATACCAGGCAAAAGTCATAAAGGTGTTCGAAACAATCAAAAGCAGTACAGTCCGCATCAGACCATTCTAGGGTCTGGACGACACTAATCTGAACCAACGGCGCACGGCTAACGAAATCATTGGCCACGACCAGCAAGGAAACCAAAATGACCACACCCGCTACTCGCAGCGGAGTGCAACGGCCATGTTCAGTGTGGTCAACTCGGGACTGATCAACACGCTGCCGTTTCCAGATGCGTCGCGAGTGATGCTGGTGCCCGAGATCGTCACCGCCCCCGACCGCACGATACAAGCCCGTCCGCCAGAGGAGTTGTACCAAGCCATGAAGCCGCGTCAGAGCGTGCGGTGAACCTTGGGCTGCGCCGCAGCAGCCGGCCGGCGAAGCCGACGTCGCGCGCCAACTGATCCAACCTGCGCGGGATATGTGCGTCCAACGCACGTTCGCGCAGCAGCAGTGCATTGCCGAACCGGTGCTCGGCGGCGGCTCGCGCCTGGTCGCCGGTCATTCCCTCGGCTTCAATGGCCTTGGCCCGCAAGGCAAGGTGCGATTCGAGCTCGGCGGCAATCTCGCGTTCCCTCTGGTGGCGTGGAATCCAGGCCCGGAGAATGCGCAGCCAAGCCATGTCAGGATTCCAGCACCGTGGCCACCGCTCCGGTGACTTGCCGCCAGCTTTGCACTTGCCGATCGAGTTCGCGCCGCCCGGCGGCGGTGAGCCGGTAGTACCGCGCCCGCCGGCGATTCTCCGTCAGCCCCCATGCGGCCGAGATCCAGCCCGCCTCCTCCATGCGGTGCAGCGCGGGATACAACGAGCCCTCCTCGATGCGCAGCAGTTCCTCGGAGACCTGCTGAACATAGCTCGCAATTCCGAAGCCATGCATACCCGCCGCCGGACCGCGGCTGAGCGCCTTTAGCACCAACAACGCCAGGCTCCCCTGCAACGCATCCGTTCCCATAGAAATCTATGTTAGCAGATTAAGGTAGCCCTCAGGTCCGGTTCTGGCATACTACCCGAGCATGCGATTTCTGCCCCGCGAAGAAAAGTTCTTTACCATGTTCGAAGGCATGGGCCAGATGCTGATTGAGGGCGCCAACCTGCTCAGCAGCCTGCTCAGCGACGTTCGCCTGGCGCCGGTGCGCGCCGAAGAGATCAAGGCCCTCGAACACAAGGCCGACAATCTCACCCACGAGCTGCTCACCAAGCTCAATCGAACTTTCATCACCCCCTTTGACCGCGAGGATATCCACGCCCTCAGCACCGGTCTCGACGACGTGCTCGACCTGATTGACACCACCTCCATGCGCATCGTCATCTACAAGATCGCGGTGCTCCCGCCGGGCGCGGAGGAGTTGGGCCGCATCATCGTCGCCCAGGTGCGCGAAATCGCCGCCGCACTCGCCATGCTCCATCGCCCTGACGGCATCCTCAAGCACTGCGTCGAAATCAATCGCCTGGAGGACGACGCCGACCGCATCTCCCGCTCCGGCATCGGACTGCTCTTCGAGCACGAGACCAACCCCATCGCCCTAATCAAGCAGAAGGAGTTGTACGAAGTCCTCGAGCTCACCACCGATATGTGCGAAGACGTCGCCAACATTATTGAAACAATCGTCTTGAAAGCGGCTTAAGCCGAGCGCATGCCGACACCCTACATCGTAGGCGCGATCCTGGTGATCGCCTTCGCCTTTGACTTCATCAACGGCTTCCACGACGCCGCCAACTCGATCGCCACGGTGGTCTCAACCCGTGTGCTGACGCCCGGTGTGGCGGTCGTCTGGGCCGCTTTTTTTAATTTCGTCGCCGCGCTGCTGTTCGGCACCAAAGTGGCGGCCACGGTCGGCAAGGGCATGGTCAAGCTCAGCGTGGTGGACGAAAAAGTGATCATCGCCGGTCTCATCGGCGCTGTCGTGTGGGATTTGCTCACTTGGTGGGCCGCCTTGCCCACCAGCTCCTCGCACGCGTTGATGGGCGGCTACGCCGGTGCGGCTATCGCCAAAGCCGGTTGGGGCAGCATCATCTGGTCGGGATGGATCAAGGTGCTCGCCTTCATCGTGATTTCCCCCATCGTCGGCCTGATCATCGCCTGGGCCTTGATGGTCGGCGTCTCCTGGCTCTTCCGACATTCGCATCCGCTGCGCGTGGATCGTTTTTTCCGTAAAGGGCAACTACTCTCCTCGGCGCTCTTCAGCCTCGGCCACGGCACCAACGACGCGCAAAAAACAATGGGCATCGTCACCGGTGCGCTCTTCGCAGGAGGCTACATTTCAAGCTTCAAGGTGCCACTCTGGGTAGTTGCCATGGCCTCGGTGGCGATGGGCCTGGGAACAATGTCGGGCGGATGGCGCATTGTGCGCACCATGGGCGGCCGCATCACCAAGCTCAAGCCGGTCGGCGGCTTCTGCGCCGAAACCGCGGGCGCCATCACGCTCGGCATGAGCACCTTCATGGGCATCCCCGTCTCGACCACGCATACGATTACCGGCGCCATTGTCGGCGTCGGCTCGGTGCAGCGCCTCTCCGCCGTCCGCTGGGGCATCGCCGGACGCATCGTCTGGGCCTGGGTTCTCACCATCCCCGCCGCCGGCCTCGTCGCCACCGCCGTCTGGCTCCTCCTCGGCACCTTCTGGCACTAAATCACCCCGCCAGGGCGCGGTCGAAGCGGGCGACGAACTCGTCCACGTCGCTCTTCGAAATATTCATCGGAGGCGAGATGCGAACCACGTTTCCGTAGAGCCCGCCTTTGCCCACCAGCACGCGCTCCTTCCGGCAGCGCCCGAGCAGGGCATTGGTCTCGGTGTTCGCGGGCTCCTTGGTCTTGCGGTCGCGCACCAGTTCCACGCCCAGCAGCAGGCCCATGCCGCGCACATCGCCGATGATCGCGTGCTTCTCCTGCAAGCCCTCGAGCTTGGCCTTCAAATAATCGCCCACCACCTGGGTATTGCTCCGCAAATTCTGCTGCTCGATGAAATCCAGCACCGCGTTCCCGGCGGCCGTGACCACCGGGTTCCCGCCAAACGTGGAGATGGTCAAGCCCTTGAACGCATCGGCGATATCCGCGCGCGCCACCGTTACCCCGATCGGCATGCCATTGGCCAACCCCTTGGCCGACGTGAGAATGTCGGGCTTCACCCCCCACTGCTCAATGCCAAACCATTTCGTGCCGGTGCGCCCCCACGCCGTCTGCACCTCGTCGCTGATGAACAACCCGCCGTGCGCGCGAACGATTTCGGCCACGATCTTGAAGTACTCGGGCGGCGGCGTGATAAAACCGCCCACTCCCTGAATCGGCTCGGCGATCAAAGCCGCCACTTTGCCCGTGGTCGAGGTCTTGATTAACTCCTCGAGGTCGGTCGCGCAGCGCACTCCGCACTCGGGATAGGTCAATTGCAGCGGGCACCGATAGCAGTACGCGTTATGCGCGTGCACAATCCCCGGCTGCGTCGGCGGGCCGAGCCGCCACGGCGCATGCCCGGTCAGCCCCATCGCCAGCGCCGAGCGCCCATGGTAGCCGTGCCGCAGCGCAATGACTTCGGTTGAGCCGGTGTACAGCCGCGCCGCCAGCACAGCGGTCTCATCGGCCTCTGTGCCGCTGCACGTGAAGAATGTCTTGGCCGGACGCCCATCCCCCGCCGTGAGCGGTGCGATTTGCGCCAGTTTCTCCGCCAGCGCCACCATCGGCTCGGTGGCGAAACAAGTCGAGACGTGCGTCAGCTTGTCCATCTGCGCTGTCATCGCCTTCTTCACCGCGGCGTTGCCGTGTCCGACCGACACGGTGACGATGCCGCCGAAAAAATCCAAATACTGCGTCCCATCCGCGTCGTACACGAACTGGTCCTGGGCATGGTCCAACACCAGCGGCTGCTCAAAATAGTGGAACGTCGCGGGGAAAAGATAGCTTTTGTGCGCCAGTACCAGCTCGTCTTTTGTCATACTGCAATCCTAGCCGTTTTGGACACACCGCCATGTACAAATATCTCGCTGCGCTGTTTCTTTCCTTTGCGCTGGCCGGGCTTCTCCCCGCCCAATCCCGCGTCGAAGTCACCTTCCCCGCGGCGCAATCCTCGACTCCGCTCAACGGACGCGTCTTCTTCTACGTCGCCAAAGCCGAGCCCGCCGGCACCCCCGCGCCCCGGCGCCGCGGCGGCGGCGCCGAAGAACCGCGCTTCGAAATCGGCGACCAGGTCGGCAGCCAGCAATTCTTCGGTCTCGATGTCACCAATTGGAAACCCGGGGCGCCCGCCGTCTTCGATGCTTCGATTTACGGATATCCGCTGACCAGTCTGCGCGACCTTCCCGCCGGCGATTACACCGTGCAGGCGCTCT
>JANWLQ010000098.1 GCA_025450725.1 Terriglobales bacterium | reverse complement strand
CCCGACTCCGGCATCCCCATCAGCACCGGATGATCCGCCGCCTGCCCCCGCCTCTCCAGCAGTCGCAGCTCCCGTCGCGCATCCACGGCAGCCGCCTGCAGCATCTCCAGAAACCGCGCTTCCGACACGTGGTGCGAACACGAACAGCTCACCAGCATCCCGCCCGGACGCAGCAGCTTCATCGCCCTCAAATTGATCTCCTTATACCCGCCGATCGCCGCCTCCACCGCGATTCTCGATTTCGCGAACGCCGGCGGATCGAGTACCACCAAATCAAACAACTCGCCCCGCTCGTCGTAATCGCGCAATAGATCAAACGCGTTGGCCTCGACCCAGTCAATCTCCGGCATCCCGTTCCGCGCCCCATTGGCGTCGGCCGCCTCCAGCGCCGCGCGCGAGCTGTCCACCGCCTGCACCTTCGCTCCCGCCCGCGCCATATGCATGGCAAATCCGCCCTGGTAGGTGAACACATCGAGCGCCCGGCGCGCTCCAAACGCCTTCGCATATCGCTCCGCCGCCGCCCAGTTTTCGCGCTGGTCGAGAAACCCGCCCGTCTTCTGCCCCTCCAGCAAGTCCACCCCAAACTTCAGCCCGTTGATCGAGCACTCGACCTGGCTCGTTTTCCCCCGCAGCAGTCCCGACCGCAGTTCCAGCCCCTCCGCCAAGCGCACCTTGGCCTCGTTCCGCTCCACCACGACGCTCGGCTTCAGCTCCGCCTCGAGCGCCGCGACCGCCGCCGCCTGCCTCCCGTCCATCGCCGCCGTGAGCGTCTGTAAAACGAGCGCGTCCCCGTACCGGTCGACGATTAATCCCGGCAGCCCATCCGCCTCCGAGGCTATGAGCCGGCAGGCATCGCTCCCGCTGACAACTTTTTTCCGGTATTCGATCGCGCGCGCAATCCGCCCCCGCAGCCAGGCATCGTCAATGACCGCCCCGGTTTCGCGCGTGAGCATCCTGAGGCGAATCTTCGACCGCGGACTCACATCCGCCACCCCTAGCTCCCGCCCGCGCCGGTCCTCGACCCGCACCGGGCCCGCCCCCGCCAAGCCTAAAATGTCGCCTTCATAGACCCACGGATGTCCGCCCCGCACCCGCTCCGCCCCGCGATCGCCCAGTACCGCGCGTGCCGGCGCCGAGCCTTCTCCGCTTCCCTCCGCCTTCGCCGCGGTTTTCGAGGGCGGCGCGGCATCGCGAGGCCGCGCCGGTTTGGATGCTAACGATCCTTGCCTTTTAGGCATAGATCCCGCGCAGTCGTATTGCCGCCGCTACCCGGTCAATGGCCAGCATGTACGCTGCTATGCGGTTGTTCACCTGGTGCTGGTCGGCGTACGCGACGACCGCCGCGAAGCTCTCGTCCATAATCTCTTGCAACTTCTCGTTGACCAGCGCTTCCTTCCAGAAATACCCCTGCCGGTCCTGCACCCACTCGAAGTAACTCACCGTCACGCCGCCGGCGTTGGCCAAAATGTCGGGAATCACAAACACTCCCTTGCCCTGCAGAATGTCGTCCGCCTTCGCCGTGGTCGGCCCATTGGCGCCTTCGCACACGATCTTCGCCTTGATCTGGTCCGCGTTCTGGCTGGTGATCTGGTTTTCCGTCGCCGCCGGTATCAGGATGTCGCAGTCCATCGTCAGCAGCTCGCGCGGCTTCAATGTCTTCGACCCGGCAAATCCCTGGATCGTCTTCTTCGCTTCCCGGTGCTTCAACAGCGCCTTGATGTCCAATCCCTTGGGATCGTAAATGCCGCCGTCATACTCATCCACGCCAATCACCAGGTAGCCGTCCTCGGCCATCAATTCGGCTGCGTTGCTGCCCACGTTCCCGAAGCCCTGCACGATCACCCGTGTCTTGGTCTTGGTCATCTTCAGCCGCTCGATGGCCCGGTCGCATACGATTTTGCATCCGCGCCCGGTCGCCTGCCGCCGCCCTTCCGATCCGCCCAACGCCAGCGGCTTGCCCGTGACCACGGCGTTCACCGTCTGCCGCTTGTGCATCGAGTAGGTGTCCATCACCCAGGCCATGACCTGCTCGTTGGTGTTCACGTCCGGCGCCGGAACGTCCCGCTCCGGACCGATGAACTCCACCAACTCCGCCGTGTACCGCCGCGTCAGCCGCTCTAACTCGGTCTGCGACAGCACATGCGGATCCACGATCACGCCCCCCTTCGCTCCGCCGAACGGAATGTTGACCACCGCGCACTTCCACGTCATCCAACTCGCCAGCGCCCGCACTTCGTCGAGCGTGACCCCCAGGTCAAAACGAATCCCACCCTTGCCCGGCCCGCGCGCTTCGCTGTGTTGCACCCGGTACCCGGTGAACACTTCGATCCTTCCGTCGTCCATCGTCACCGGAATGTGCACCGTGATTTCGCGCGCCGGATAGCTCAGGATCTTCGTGATCCCTTCCTCCAACCCCAACTTCCGCGCCGCCAGATTGAACCGCGCCGCTTGCGCCGCCCAGGGATTGGTTTCATTCCCGTCCATCATTTTTTCGCTCATAGAGTTGTAGTCTTCTCCGACATTATTGTTGCATAGCCCGCCGCTCCCATCGGAGCTTCATGCACTGCCGCAACCTCCGTAAACTCCCACAAACTATGGTCCGCCAGCAGCCTTTTCACCAGCGCCGTATGCAGCGCATGCCCCGCCCGGTCGGCCACCACCTCCGCCTGCAGCGGAGCTCCCACCAGCGCCAGGTCCCCGATCAAATCGAGCATCTTGTGCCGCACGAACTCGTCTCCGTAGCGCAGCTCACCATTCACCACCCTGCGCTCGTCCAGCCCCACCGCGTTCTCCAACCGCCCGCCGCGGATCAATCCCAGCCGCCGCATGGCCGCGAAATCCTGCAAAAATCCAAACGTCCGCGCCGGCGCAATCTCCCGCCGGTAGGCCTCCGGCGTCAGCTCCATCGAAAACTCCTGCCGCCCAATCATCGGGTGCGGAAAGTCAATCGCATAGTGCAGCCGGTAGCTCCCGGCGGGATACACCCCGATGAACTTCTCCCCCTCCCGCATCTCGACCTTCTTGATGATCTTGACCACCCGCCGCGTGCGTCCCTGGCGCTTCACCTCCGCCCCGTCAATCATGGCCATGAACGGAAGCGCGCTGCCGTCCAGAATCGGCACCTCCAGGTTGTCAATCTCCGCCACCACGTTGTCAATTCCCGCCCCCACCAGCGCCGACAACAAATGTTCCGTGGTTGAAATGAACACGCCTTTCTTCATTAAGCTGGTGGCGTAGCTCACCCGCGCAATGTTCGCCGACCGCGCCTCGACTACAAATCCATCCAGATCCACTCGCCGGAATTGAATGCCGCTCCCCGCCGCCGCCGGCAACAATCGCAGCGCCGCCTTCGTCCCGCTGTGCAGGCCGATCCCCGACGTGGTAGCCGCCGCCCCCAGCGTGCGCTCGTATCCCATCGCCTACAATCCTCGCACGCTAACAGGCTGTATTTGCAATGATTTACAGACACACGCCGTGGTCAATCAGACACGGCTGTCAATGAGAACGGTCACCGGCCCGTCGTTTACCAATGACACCTGCATATTCGCCTGAAAACCCCCGGTGGCGACTTGAACCCCTACTCCCCGTACCTGTTCCACCAGCGTCTCGTACCACTTCCGCGCCTCCTCCGGACGCGCCGCCCGATCGAAGCTCGGTCGCATCCCCCGCTCCGTATCGCCCAACAGCGTGAATTGCGAAACCACCAGCACCGCCCGTTCGCCCAGCGCCAAATTCATTTTTCCGGCGTCGTCATTCCACAACCGCAGCCCAACAATCTTGCGGCAAACGTAATCAATGTCCTTCTGCTCGTCGCCGGTTTCGACTCCCACCAGCGCCACGTAACCTGCTCCAATTGCGCCCACCACCGCGCCCGCGACCTCAACCTTCGCCGATGTCACCCGCTGCAAGACCGCTCTCAGTGTTAGTTCAGCCTTTCCCGCGCGTACAACGACGGATCCAGCGGCTTCCGATTGGCAAATCCCTCATTGGTTCCGTGCCAATGTTCGATCGCGGCCTCGCCCAGCTTCCAGCACAGCAGGATCACCCTGCCCTTGACCACGCACGGAAAATCCAGCAGCCCCTGTTCGATGTCCTTCAACTGCGCCCCCGAGGCGGCGATCTCGCCCAGCGCGTCCTCGAGCTTCTGCGCCCCCCGCTCGCGCTCCATCTTCAGCCGGCTGGTGCGAATCGGATCAATCTGCACCCCGCCCGATAAAAGGATCCGGCTGATCAGCGCCTGAAACTCGGCGTCCATCGCAATGACTTCCTGATGCTGCCGCATCGCCCCTTGCAGCAGGCCCGACAGCGTGGGCAGCAGCCCCTGGGCTTCGCTCAACGTAAAGGTCCGCTCCGCCATCTAATGCCCCGCGTGCGCCCCGATTGGATGAACGCCCTGGCTAACGGTATGGTGGCTCAACTCCAACATCCTCTCCAGCGCCACCCGCGCCCAATGCTTCACCTGGTCCTTGACCACAATCCGATTGACCACCTGCCCCTGGGTCAGGTTGTCGAGCACCCAGGCCAAATGCTGCGGTGAAATCCGGAACATGGTCGAGCACACCGGGCAGCCGTCATTGTCGAGCGGCGAAATAATCTGTGTCGGGTACTCCTCCGCCAGCCGGTGCACCAGGTGCAGCTCGGTCCCGATCGCCCAGCGCGTTCCCGGAGCCGCCTGGCTCACTTGCCGAATAATGAAGTCGGTTGAGCCGGTCAGGTCCGCCTTCCGCACCACCTCGTGCGAGCACTCCGGATGCACCAAAATCTTAATCCCGGGTTCCGCCGCCCGCCAGCGATCCACCTGCTCCGGCAGAAACCGTTGGTGCACCGAGCAGTGCCCCTTCCATAGCAACACCCGCGCCGCCCGCAGCGCCTCGGGTGTGTTCCCGCCCAGCGCCAGCCGCGGATTCCACACCACCATCTCCTCCAGATTCAGCCCCAGCTTCACCCCGGTGTTGCGGCCCAAATGCTGGTCCGGCAAAAAGAAAACCTTGGGACGCTTCGCGAATCCCCACCGGAACGCCGCCGGCGCGTTCGACGATGTGCACACCAGTCCGCCATTCTGTCCGCAAAAAGCTTTGATGGCCGCGGTCGAGTTCATGTACGTGATCGGCATGAACTGCTCCGCCAGCCCCAGTTCCTGCAACTGCTCCCAGCAATCCCGCACCTGCGGATACTCCGCCATGTCGGCCATCGAGCAGCCTGCATTCAGATCCGGCAAAATGACCTGCTGGTGTTCGGCCCGCAATAAATCGGCGCTCTCCGCCATGAAATGCACGCCGCAGAACACGATGAACTCCGCCTCCGGATGCTCCATCCCTCGCCGCGAAAGCTGCAGCGAGTCACCCCGGAAGTCGGCGAACCGCACCACCTCCTGCCGCTGATAGTGGTGGGCGAGTACCAGCACACGCGGCCCCAGCTCCGCGCGCAGCGCGGCGATGCGCCCATCCAGACCCTCGTCCGGATAGCGCAGATAATTCTCTAAATCGCAGCCCGCGTCGGCCACTAGAGCCATAATCCTATTTTATCTTGTTTCGACAGCCTCACGGAGACCCTTGCGCCAGTACAGCACCAGACCGCTCACAATCAACAGCACGCAGATCCCCACCACCTTCACCTCGAACATCGTCCGCGACCCTTCAATATCGTTCGGCGGAATTAGCGAAATCACGATCGCGAGGATCGTAATCGCCAATCCCAGCAAGCCGCAAATCCACACTCCCACCGTGCCACCCGGAATCAGCGTCTGCCCCGGCCGCCCGCGGTCCTCGCGGTGCCGCATCCGAATCACCGCCAGAAACATGTACAGAAATGAGATGAAGTACAGAATCGTGGTCGCGTCCACCAGTATCTGATAAGCGCTGGTCGCATCCGTCCCCCCGATCTGGCTGATGATCAGCAGCACCGCCGCCGCGCCTCCCTGCACCAGCATCGCCACCCACGGCGTCCGCCAGGTCGGGTGAATCTTCCCAAACGCCTTCGGCATATACCGGTCAATCCCCGCCGCGAAGGGCACCCGCGCCACCCCTGCCACCGTCGCTCCCACGCCGCCGATGTTGCCGACGGCGAGCAGCGCCGCGACAATAATTGCAATCCACGCCAGCCCGAACTGCCCCGCCGCCGTCGTTAGCGCCTGAATCGCACCGGCTCTAATGTCCACTTGCCCTGGATGCAGAATGGCCAGCGTCCCCACTGTTCCCAATACGTATATGGTCACAATCGCAATCGCCGCCCCAAAGATCCCGCGCGGAAATGTCTTCTCCGGATCGCGTATCTCCTCGCTCATGAAACAAATCACCTCCAGGCCGCTAAACGCGAAAGCGATCTGCGACCAATAGTTGATCGTGCCCCAATTCACCGTCATCCCCAGGCTGTGGGCGGAAATATGCGTCGTCATGCCAAATCGCGTCGCGAACCATGCCCCGAACACGACCAGAAGCACCAGCGGAACGTACGTCCCAATCGCCCCGGCGTTCTCCAGCCATTTCCCGATCCGCACGCCCACGATATTCATCCCCACCGCCAGCGCCAAAATCGCCAGCGATCCCACCATGACGAAATTTTTGTTCTCGGCGAGATAGGCAAACTTCGGCCCACCCATGTACGCCGACATCGCCACGCTCGCGTTGAGCAGGGCAGGGAAGTACACGATCGAGTACGTCCAGTAAGCCCATCCTGATACGAATCCATGGAAGGGCCCGAAGGCCTCGTGCGTCCAGGCGTAAATCCCCCCCACTTTCGGGAACCGCGTCGCCAACTCCACAATGACCAACGAGGACGGCAGAAAAAACAACACCGCCGCCGTCAGCCACAACCCGATCGAACTCGGCCCGGTATGCGCCGCCGTCGCCACCCAGCGCGGCCCCAGCACTGCCGCAATGTTAAAAAGTATGACGTCCCAAAGGCCCATGGCCCGTACCAGGCCATGCTTCGATTCGGTAATCATCCCAGTACCTCGATCCAGCGTTCCGATAGGCCTAGCCACACCGGCGTCTCACCGGCTCGGTCGCCGTCCAACTGTACCGCAATACCCGCTGTCAATAGCTCGATCGCCTCCGTCGGTAACCGCGTCACCCCGGCCGCCCGTTCCAGCCCCACAGTAGCCAGTGCCAGCGCTTGCGCCCACAGCACGCTGCCGCCGCCCCTTAGCGCTAGTACAATTGGCGCCCCCGCGTGCACCTCGCCCAGGCGCATCGGGCCGCCATAAAACCGTGTTAGGCCGAAAATAATCCCGTCAGCACTTCCGCCGGAATACTCGATCGGCCGCGGAAAGTACCCCTTCATCGTGCGCTGCGCGCACTCGGCATAGGCGAGCCTGCCCCATTTGCGCTTGGCCTCGACCCCGATCCGCCGCACCACTTCCGCGTCCAGTCCCGCGCTTGCGACGGTCAAAAAATAATCCACTCCCTCGGCCCGCCGCGCCTCGCCCAGCAACCGCTTTGTCCGTCGCGCCCGCAGCAGCCATCGCGCCGCCGCTCCCGTCTCCCGCGGACACCCCAGCGCGCGCGCCAGCACATTCGCCGTCCCCATGGGCAGCACCCCTAAAGCCGGCAGTTGTAGTTCCGGAGCCGTTTCCCCCGCGCGCGCCAGCACGTCGGCAATTTCGCGCAGCGTGCCATCGCCGCCGCAGCCAATAATGTAGGTGAATCCCTCGTCTACTGCCGCTTGCGCCGCCGCGCGCGCGCCGCCGACCGCGTCCGATTCACGGCAATCAACCCCCCAGCCGCCCTGCTCCAGTATTTCCGCCGCGCGCGCCACCTCCGCCTTCCGCCGCCGGGGCCGCCGCCCCGCCACCGGATTCCATATCAGCCGCGCCCGTTCAGCCGGCAACCGTTACCGACTGCCGTTGGGTCAGCAGGGCGTACACGCCAAAAAACGCGCCCGCATAAAGCAGGTCCCCCAACGCCGCACTGCGGAAAAACGGCACGCCCATTCCGTAACAGGTGATCAACCCGCCCATGGTGCGCGGATACATCGTTCCCGTCATCCAGACGCCAAAATTACTGATCAGGAAAAAAATGCATGAACCGGCAATGGTCGTCGTTCCCACCCGCATCCATCGGACCCGTCCCGGCAGCGCCCAAAGCGCCATTCCCAGGATGATCAAATACGCCGACCAGGTGAAATACTGGTCCGCCGCTCCCGGCGTCCGGTATACCCAAAGGTTGAGTGCGAAGTCGCTGGCGACTAATGCCAGTATCGGCACCCATAGCTGTTTGCGTTTCATGAACGCCCCGGCCAGCAATAGCATCGCCACCACGGGCGTAAAGTTCCAGGCATGTGGTAAAAACCGCATCCCTACCGCCGCCACCACAAACAGCATCATTAACATTCGTTTCCTCCCACTACATCCAAGAATACACAAAATCGGTTTGGCATCCAACGTGTATGTAATTTAGGCGAGGACCCAATACCATGTCCAGGCATTACACTCCCGCGATTTTTGCCGCCAGCGCCTTGGCCGCCCTCCTGGCTCTCCCGCTCGCTGCCCAAACCACGCAAACTACCCAATCCCAGCAGTCCCAGTCGGCCACTACGCCGCAGACCTCGCAGCAGCCCGCGGCCCAGCCTGCCTCCTCGGCCACCCCTGCGGCTCAGGCTACCGCCTCCGGCGCCCCGCTCACCCCGCCCGTCCGCCAGGGCTTTTGGGGCCGCATGAACCCCTTCGCCCGCAAAAAGTACGTTGAAGGCCAGCTCGCTCCGATCCGCGACCGGACGAACGAGCTCGACGGCCTGACCGCCGCCAACGCCAAGTCTATCTCTGATGTTGACGCTCGCAGCAAGGAAGGCATCGCCGCCGCCAACGATCAAGCCAAGCAGGCCGCCTCGACCGCCGACCAGGCCGCCCAGCAAGTCCAGCAGGATTCCCAGCAAGCCGCGCAATTGAACGATCAGGTCGGCACCGTCAACTCCAAGCTCGGCTCGATTGATCAGTATCAGGTGGCTCAAACCGCCGAGTTGCACTTCAAGCCCGGCCCGGCCAAGCTCAACCAAACCGCGCAGCAACAGCTCGATCAATTCCTCAGCGGCCTCGACAATCAAAAAGGCTACGTCGTCGAAGTCACCGCCTTCTCCACCCGCAAGGGCCACGCCGGCGTCGCCGCCAGCCAGGATTTGGCCGACACCGTCGTGCGCTACATGGTGCTGAACCACAACCTGCCTCTCTACCGCATCTACACCATGGGCATGGGCAACGCCACCCCCGCGCAGATGAACCAGTCTGCCGACGCCACCGCGCCCACCACCCGTCACACCGCCGGCGGCACCGTCGAAATCAAAATCCTCAAGAACAGCCTCAGCCAGTAAGCACGATCGCTCGCACTACCAATAAAAAAGGCCGGCCCTCGGGCCGGCCTTTTTTTTTGGATTGTTGCGCCTCCCGCAACAACGCCATAAATCAGCTCGCCGCCATGATAAGGGCGCCCCGGCGTACAATACCCCGTGCTCCCCGACCCGCTCGTCACCGCGCTCCGCCCTTTGCGCTGGCCCGGCAAGCGCCGCTTCATGGAATGTTTTTCGCCCCACCACGGCCTCCGCCGCGCCCATATCGCCGGCGCCAGTTTCCAACTCGACCTCAGCGAATATATCCAGCGCCAGCTTTACCAAGGTACATTCGAACTAGCCGAAACCCGCCTCGTCCACCGCTATCTGCGCCACGGCATGACTTTTGTGGATGGCGGCGCCAATGTCGGCTACTTCACTGCTCTCGCCGCGCGCTGCGTCGGCTCCACCGGGCGCGTCATCGCCTATGAGCCCAGCCCCCAGGCCTCGCTGCAGTTGCACCAACTCATCGCCGCCAACCGCTGGACCTTCGTCGAGGCGGTGCCATCCGGCCTCGGCGCGCGCGCGGACGAGTTGACTCTCTACTGGAACCCCTCCTCCGGCAATCACACTCCCACGCTCGTGCCCCATGCCGCCAGCAGCCAGGTCAAGGTCGAAATCCGTACCCTTGACGCCGAAGCCGCCCGTCTCGGTCTCGATCGCATTGACTTCCTCAAACTCGATGTCGAGGGACACGAACCCCACGTCCTCGCCGGCGCCCAGCGCCTGCTCGCCGAGCGCCGCATTGGCGCCATTTTGTGTGAGTTCAACCAACCCTGGCTCAGCGCCGCCGGTTCCTCCTGCGCCGCCCTCGATGCCCAATTCCGCGCCGCCGGC
The DNA here is from genome assembly GCA_025450725.1 of Terriglobales bacterium. GTDB lineage: Bacteria > Acidobacteriota > Terriglobia > Terriglobales > SCQP01 > SCQP01. The sequence continues at coordinate 14,607 of JANWLQ010000098.1, read as the reverse complement.
CTTCGCCTCCAGCCCCTGTCCCTGGGCGACAACCGCTTCTACACCTCTTAGCGCAGCTTCGCGTACTCGGCCCGCGCCGCTTCGATCACCGGCACGCCGGCGTCAGCGTTCTTCCACTGCTCCATAAGTCCGCGATACGTCGCCCGCGCCCCCGCCGTATCGCCCGCCATCACTTGCGCCCGCGCCTGCCCCAGTCGCGCCAATACCGGAAACTCCGTAACCGTCGGCAGCGCTACAACCTTCTGGAATTCCCCCACCGCCGCTGTGCCCTGGCCTTCCTGCATCAGCGCCAATCCGCGAAGGTACGCTGGCAGGCCGATGGCGAGGTCGCCGGCTTCGTAGGGTTCCACTGATACTAGGGCGGCAATCGCCTGCGCCGGCTGGTGCTGCGCCAGCGCCACCGCGCCGCGAATCTCCGCCATCCCGATGATCCGGTAAAAGCTCTGCCGTCCAACACTCCGATCCAGTTCCGCCATAGTGGCATTCGCCTTAACCACGTCCCCGGCCGCGGCATAGATGAGGGCGGCCGAGGTCAAGGAGCCATGATCGCGCGAGATCTTCAGCGCCCGATCTGCCGCCGCCTCTGCTTCCGAGTGCTGCCCGTACCAGACCTTCCCCAGGCCGATGTTGAGTTCATCCCCGGCTGCTGCCGACGGATTGCCGGCCGCCGCCGCCTCATTCTGCTGTAAGAATGCCGCCTGCCTCCCCAACTCACCCGCGTTCCTCGCCCCCGCCGCGCTGTAATTGCGAAGCATCCCGCCGTTGCCGCGCGCCCCGAGCCATGCCGTTTCGCTTGCCAAAGACGTCGCATCCTGAAATTGCGTTGCAGCGTCGAAATGGGTTCGGTGCAGGTTGAGGTTGTCGGGCCAGCGTTTCAGGCCGTCGGCAAAAACCGCCTCGCTCTCCGCTCGTCGCCCGGCCAGGGCCAGATCAATCGCCCAGTTGGCGACGTAGACCACGTTGTTCGGATCCAATTTGAATGCTAGGTTGCAACCCGGATCAATCACATTCGGCGGATCCAAGTGGCTTGCCACCGCGCATTCGTTGCCGAACGGCAGCGGGTCGTTCGGATAGGTACGCTCCCATGCCTGGTAATCATGTTCGGTCTGCAGTTCGTCTTCGGCGGCGGTGTCGTCGTAGCGCGCCGTTATATAAAGCCGTTCCCGCTCGCTCACCCGATCGCGTAGGCCGTAGGCCCGCGTGATGTTCGCTATCGCCGCCTCCTGTTGTATCGGGCGCATGTCGGTCTCCGCCGTGGACAGGCTGGCATAAGCCATGGCGAAGTTGCTGTCCACCGCCACCGCGCGCTGGAATTGGTCGGCGGCCGCGGCAAAATCGCCCAGCGCCATCGCTTGCCGTCCCAGCGTGTAATCCTGAAGCGCCTCCAGCGACGGCGTCGTCACCTGCTCGATCGGTGCATGGAACTCGCGCATGGAGGCCAACGATTCACCCAGCTTGTCGCGTAGCCCATCCGCCGCCGCACCCAGCGCGTGCAACACCTGATCTTTGCTCGATGCCGTCTCCGAGACCGTGGCCATGAGGTCGCCCGTCGCGCAGTTGTTCGCATTCAGCACCAGGCTGTACTGGTCGCCCACCTGCGCAATCGATCCTTCAATCGTCGCCGCGCTGTTCGTGCGCTGGCAGAGCTGCCGCGCCACTGGCCCCACGATCGCCGTATTCGGGGCCAGCGTCATCAGCTTCTCCGCTTCCGCCATTCGGTCGTCGCTCACCAGGTTCAAATAGGGTGTTTGCGCCAGTTGCGACGCCAAACCCTGCCGCAGCGCCGCATTGAACATCGCATCGCCGGTAGCGTTGTTGAAGTCGGCCAGCAGCACCGTGTCCTTCGCCTTCAGCATCGGCGTGCGTCCAAAGCCATACCAGAGTCCGCCCCCGAGCATCACCGCCGCCGCCAGCGCCGCCACCCCGAACCAGCGCGATCGCTTCCGTGCCGCCGGCCGTGCCGCCGCGCTCGAAGCACTCCGTAACCCACTCTCCGAATCCCGTTTCAGCCGCTTCAAGTCGGTCCGCAGCTCGGCCGCGCTCTGGTACCGCATGCCCGGGTCTTTCTCCAGCGCCTTGCCCAACAGCGCCGACAGCTCCGCCGAGCCCACCGCGCTGAGTTCCGGCGCCCGATTCAAAATTCCGTCAAATACCACCGCCGAAGTCGCTCCCGGAAACGCACCGTGTCCGCTCGCCGCTTCGTACAGCACCACGCCTAACGAAAAAATATCGCTGCGCCCATCCACCGCTTGGCCTCGCGCTTGCTCCGGCGACATATAGGCCACCGTCCCCAGCGCCGCGCCCGCCTGCGTCAACTCGCTCGCTCCCACCCCTGCCGCCGTCGGAGCATCCTCGCCGCCCGCGGCCGCCGCATGCGAAGGCAGCAGCTTGGCCAGCCCAAAGTCCAGCACTTTGGCATGCCCCTCGCGGGTCAGAAAAATATTCGCCGGCTTCAGGTCGCGGTGCACGATCCCCTTGGCGTGCGCCGCCTCCAGCGCCGCCGCCGTCTCGATCCCCAGCTCCAGCACCTCGCCCGTGGCCAGCGCTCCGCGCCGCAGGCGCGCCTGCAATGTCTCGCCCTCGAGCAGTTCCAGCACCAAAAACGCCCGCCCCTCGGCGTCCTCGCCAATGTCATGAATGATGCAAATGTTCGGATGACTCAGCGCCGACGCCGCCCGCGCCTCCCGCCGCAGCCGCTCCATCGCCGCCGCGTCCCGGCCTAACGTGGCCGGCAAAAACTTGAGCGCCACGGCCCGCCCCAACCGCAGGTCCTGCGCCCGGTACACCACCCCCATGCCCCCAGAACCCAGTTCCGCGTCAATGCGGTAATGCGAAATAGTTTGGCCAATCATCACAGGAAGCCTAGCACAGCAATTAGCTCCCTGCACTGCGCAAGTCCTGCTACTCTACGCCAATGCGACGCATCCAGCTATTCGCCGTCCCCGCCGTGATTGCAGTGTTGGCCCTTGCTCTCGCCGCGCAGTCTCCCGACCTCTACAGCTCCCTCCGCTGGCGCAACATCGGCCCCATCCGCGCCGGACGCGTCAGCGCCGTCACCGGCGTCATCGGCCAGCCTGGCAAATTCTACATGGGCCTCCCCGACGGCGGCGTCTGGGAAACCGACAACGCCGGCGTCACCTGGCGTCCCATCTTCGATTCCGTCCACGAGGTAGACTCCATCGGCTCACTCGCCGTCGCTCCCTCCGATCCCAACATCATCTATGCCGGAACCGGCGACCTCATCACCGGCCTCTCCCTCAACGAAGGCAACGGCCTCTACAAATCCACCGACGCCGGCCGCACCTGGCATCAGTCCGGCCTTCTCCACACCCACCGCATCGCCGCCCTTCTCGTTGATCCCAAAAATCCCGACCTCATCCTCGCCGCCGCCCAGGGCGACTACCACTTCAAGTCCGATAGCCGCGGCGTGTTCCGTTCCACCGACGGCGGCGCCACCTGGAGCCAAACCCTCTTCCGCGACGACGTTACCGGTGCCCGCTCCCTTGCCTCCGCCTACGACGACCCCACCACCGTCTTCGCGACCACCTATCTTCACTACAATCCCAATCCCGGCATTCCTCACCCGCCCCTCAACGGCACCGCCCTCTATAAGTCCACCGACGAAGGCGCCACATGGCAGGAAATCTCCGGCCACGGCCTTCCCACCCTCACCGGACGCGCCGCCGTCGCCGTCGCCCAGGGCACCCACTCCCAGCGCCTCTTTCTCGTCGGCGGCTTCGGTCTCTACCGCTCCGATGATGGCGGCCAGAACTGGGTCAAATCCACCACCGACCGCCGCATCACCGGCAGCGACTACATCTGCGGCGTCTACGTGGATCCCCACAACCCCGATCTCGTCTACGTCATGCAGACCTCCATGTACCGCTCCACCGATGGAGGCAAGACATTCGCCTCCTTCAAAGGCGCTCCGGGTGGCGACGACAACCACGACCTCTGGATCGATCCCACCAATGCCGACCGCATCCTCTTAGGTAGCGACCAGGGCGCCGCCGTCTCCCTCGATCACGGCGCCACTTGGTCGCCCTGGTACAACCAGTCCACCGCCCAGGTCTACCGCATCGCCACCGGATTCGAGTTCCCCTACTGGGTTTATGCCACCATGCAGGATTCCGGCGCCGTCGCCGTCGCCAGCCGGGGCGGCCTCGGCGAAATCACGCCCTTCGACTGGTACCCCATGCCTGCCGGCGAAGCCGGCTCCGTCGCCCCCGATCCGCTCGATCACAACGTGATCTATGCCGGCGGCCTCTCCAGCGCCCTGGTCAAGGTCGTCCGCCCGCAGTGGACCTACTCCGACGTCAGCCCCGGCGGCAACGGCAAGGCGTACCGCCAATTCACCAACCCGCCCCTCGTCTTCCTGCCCCAGGATCCGCACATCCTCTTCTTCGGCTCCCAGTACGTCAGCAAGACCTCCGACGGCGGCGCGCACTGGACCGACATCAGCCCCGACCTCTCAACCCACAACGGCCAGCCCCCCGTTATGCCCGCCTACGGACGCCCCTCGCCCGCCCTCACCTCCATCGCCCCCTCTCCCGCCCAGCTTGGCGTCATTTGGACCGGCAGCAACAACGGCCTCATGTACCTCACCCGCGACTCCGGCGCGCACTGGAAGGAAGTCACTCCGCCCAACACTCCCGTCTCCGGCGAATTCAACTTCATCGCCCCCAGCCATACCCGCGCCGGCGAGGCCTATGCCGAACTCGACAACCGCAACGTCGGCGACTACCTGCCCCACATCCTGCGCACCCGCGACTTCGGCGCCACCTGGACCCCGATCGTCGAGGGTCTCCCCACCGATGAACCCGAAGGCAGCTTCGTCCGTGTGGTCCGCGAAGACCCCAAAGTCCCGGGCCTCCTCTATTGCGGCACCGAAAACACCGTCTACGTCTCCTTCGATGACGGCGACCACTGGCAATCCCTCCGCCTCAATCTCCCCACCACCTCCATCCGCGACCTCGTCGTCAAGGACAACGACCTCGTCATCGGCACCTACGGACGCGGCTTCTGGATCCTCGACGACATGTCGCCCCTCCGCGAGCTCGCCCGCGCCGCAACCGTGAAAGCTGTTGCCTCCGACTCTCCCTACCTCTTCCGTCCTGGCGCCGCCGTGCGCGTCTACCGCGACGTCAACGCCGACACGCCGTTCCCTCCGGAAGTCCCGCACGAGCCCAACCCGCCCGTCGGCGCCATCCTCTATTACCACCTCGCCGCCGCGGCATCGTCCCCGGTCACGATCACTATCCGCGATGCCCGCGGCGCGTCGGTCCGAACCCTATCCAGCACTCCCGACCCCGCTCTCGCCGCCTTCGCCGAGCAACCCCTCACCGTCCCCGATTATTGGAAGCAGCGCCCCCGGCCTCTTTCCGCCGGCGCCGGCAGCCACCGCGCCAACTGGGATCTCCGCTACGACCCGCCGCCGACGAGTGCGTTTGATTTGCCCATGACCGCCGTCTTCCACGCCACCCCGCCCGCCCCCCAGGGCCCGCTCGCGCTGCCCGGAACCTACCAAGTGACGTTAACGGTGGACGGCATGAGCGCCACCCAGCCGCTCAACGTCATCAATGACCCCCGCCACAGTCGCGAAAGCCTCGCCGGCTTGGAAGCCCAACATGCGCTCGAAATGAAGCTGATGTCGGCCATCCGCGCCGCCCACGCCGCCGCCGAAAAAGCCGCCGCCTCCGCCGACCCCCGCCTCGCCGCCCTCGCCGGCGCGTCCGGCGGCCGCGGCCGCGGCAGCCGCGGCGCCGCGACAGCTACCCCTACCCTCAACCAAATCACCGCCCAACTCAGCGGCCAACTCAATCTCTTGGACGGCCCCAGCGACGCCGCGCCGACTGGCCCCCAGCGCGCCAACTTCACTCGCACCTGCGAAGAACTAAACAAAGCCCTCGCCACCCTCCACAGCCTCGACCCCGCAACCAACCCCCAGCCCCAATCCTGCACTGAAGCCGGCAAATGACCGGCGTTAAAATCGCGGTATGCGCAGCGAATTCGCCGCCGGCTATGAGCGCGACGGTAAATGGCTCCGGTCGGGCGCCTGCGGATCAACTGGCCCGCTATTCGATGCGAAACGGGTTCCTCGCCTGCACGCCCTGATATAGCTGGCCATCATTGAAGTCTTCGCTCCACAAGACACCACAGCCGAGCTCTGCGGCCGCACGTACCACCATGGCGTCCCAAAAACTCAAACGCTGGCTTCGCTGAATGTGGATAGCCGCCAAAACGTCGCGACCACGTGGCACGAACAACTGCCATAGCGTAAGTTCCTGGACACGCTCCGCTGCGCGATCGAATGCGGCGGCCGACCTCGCCTTTCGCGTCGTGGCCACATAGAATTCCTGCAATATCTGCACACTGCATGCTCCGATGCCCTCGTCCCAAACCCGATGCAGAAGCTGTGCGGCACGCTCTTGTTTGGCGCCCGCGCCGCCGTCAAAGGCGTAAACCAAAATGTTCGTGTCTACGAACTCTAACGCCAGCTCAGCGCTCATGCAGCTCGTCCCGGGTCCAGGGAGCCTGACCATGGCTGCCCAGATCGGTGGGCCGGTCCATCGCGGCCAAGCTTCGCTTGCGCGCCGCCGCATATTGTGAGCGTCTCTCGTCCACATCCCGCAAGGCCGCCAGCAACAGCGCCGTCACCGACGTCCCCCGCTCCGCGGCAACGAGCTTGAGGCGTTTTAACAATGGCTTGGGGACCCGCAAAGTAAGATTTTGGGTCGGGATCATACTCCAAAGTTAGCACGAAAACGCGTGCAGTCGAACTGGCACCCTACTCCGCCCGCAGTGCCCCCATCGGCGCCACTCGGCTCGCCCGCCGCGCTACCGGAACCACCGCCAGCGCCGCCGCCGCCATCATCCCCAATCCCATTGCGGCGATCGTCAGCACCGTTCCCGTTTCCACGCCCGCTGCCATCCCCGGCACCAGCTTCTCCAATTGTCCGGCGCCCACCAATGTCACTGCGGCGCCCACCACCACGCCCACCCCGACCATTGCCAGGCTTTCCTTGACCACCATCCAAAACACCCTTTCCCGTTGCGCGCCCAGTGCCATTCGCAACCCAATCTCCGGAACCCGCTGCGCCGTCACAAACGCCTGCACGCCGTACACTCCCAAACACGCCAGCAGCAGCGCCAGACCCGAAAACGCCGCGAACAGCAGCGCCAGGAACCGCTGCTGATTCAGCGCCCCGTGCGCCAAATCCGCCATCGTCGCCGGATTATAGAGCGCCGCGTCGCCCGTGCTCGCCACCGTTCGTTCGACATCATTCAGCGCGCTGAGCGGTGTTCCCCGCGTCTTCACCACTACTGACATCAACTCCGACCAGCGCCTGACGTACTGCGCCGGTAATTGCTCGAAGGCGTAATATACCTGGTCTCTCACCGGCGACTCATCGTCCCCCGCCGGACCCCAGTAACGCACATGCCCCACCACGCCCACAATCGTGTGCGGATCGTCGCTCAAACCAATGTGAATCGCCTGCCCCACCGCCGCCTGCGGACTCCGCCCCGGAAACGCATGCGCCGCCAGCGTCTCGTCCACCACCACCGCCGGCGCGCTCCCCAGTCGGTCACGCGAGTCAAACTGCCGCCCGGCAATCAAAGGGATCCCCATTGTCTGAAAGTAATCCGTGCTCACCGAGTTCAAGAGCGCCGTCGGCTGCTGCGCCTCCGGCGGCGCTGTCGCCCCGACCCAGTAATTGCCTGGATTATTTCCCTGCCGCAGCGGAACTGTGTCCACCATCGCGGCGTCCGCCACCTGCGGCTGCGCGCGCAGCCGGGCCAGCATCGCCTGCCAAGTCGCTCGCGTACCGTCAACGTTCGCCAGCGTTGCCGCACCCAGCGCAACTCTTCCCGTCAGCACGTGATCCGTCGCAATACCGAGCCGCAGCGACGTCAGCCGGACCATCGTCTCGCCCAGCATCCCCGCCGCCGCCAGCAGTACTAGCGCCAACCCGACTTCCGCGCCGACCAGTCCCCGGTGCGCTCGCCGCACGCCCCGCCGCGTTCCGCCGCGCCCCGCCTCCCGGCCCGCCCGCAGCGCCGGCGCCAATCCCACGCTGAGGCTCGCCACCAGCGCCACCGCCAGTGCGAACAGCAAAGCCCGAAAGTCCATCGTCACGTCCCCGGCCCGCGGCAACCCGCCCGGCCACCAGGCCACAAACGGGTGCAGCCCGATCACCGCCACGCCCACTCCCAACGTGCCTCCGCCCACGCCCAGCAGCGCGCACTCGGTGAGACACTGCCGCACCAGCCGCCCCCGCCCCGCTCCCAGCGCCGCCCGCATCGCCATCTCCCGCTCCCGCTTGACCGCCCGCGCCAGCAACAAGCTGGCAACGTTCACGCAGCCCACCACCAGCACCAATCCCACCGCCCCCAGCAGCATCCATAGCGTTGTCGCCGCGCTGCCCACGTCCGTCTGCAGCGGCTCGACGTAGAAATCCCGGCGCAAATTCGTTTTCGGATACGCCCGCTCCAACTGCGTCGCCAAGATCCCCAGCTCCCGCTGCGCGGCCATAATCGTCGCTCCCGGCCGTAGCCGCGCCCGCACATGAATACCCCGGTGCGCTCCGCGGTTGGCCATCCCCGGCGACCGGTCCTGCCCCAGTGGTATATAAACATCCGCCGCGTCAGGCGTCGTATAGCCGCTCAAATCAAATCCCGCCGGCATCACGCCCACCACTGCGCGCAGCGCGCCGTCGAATTGAATCCGCCGTCCCGGCGCCTGCGCCGCCCCGCCAAAACGTTGCGTCGCAAGGCGCGCGCTGATCAGCGCCACCGCCGCGCCGCCCGGCGCATCCTCCGCGGCGGTGAAATTCCGGCCTGTCTCGGGCGCTACCCCCAATACCGGCAGCAGGCTCGCCGAGATCTCGGCCCCGTCCACATAACTCGGCGTGCCCGGCTCCGCCACAATCCCCCCGTCAAACCGCGAGGCCCCCAGCGTCAACGTTCGGCTCGCGTCCGCCAAATCGCGGTAGTTCGGATAAGCGAACGACCACAACTGCCCCCACCCCTCGGCCACCGCCGTCGCGTTCGGCTTGTCCGCCGTTCGCTCCCACACCTCGACCAGGCTCGCCGGCGCGCGAAACGCCAAGGGACGCAGCACCACCCGCTCAACCATGGTGAACATGATCGTCGCGCCCCCCACGCTCAGCCCCAGCGTCAAGATCGCAACCGCCGCAAAGCCCGGCTGCCGCATCCACTGCCGCAGCCCGTACGTGAGGTCCCGCCTCAAATCTTCGAACCACCGTCCCCGCCGCACCTCGCGGCACGCCTCCATCGCCGCATCGCCCGCTCCTGTCTGCATCCGCGCCGCCCGCGTCGCGCGCCGGGCATCGACTCCCGCCGCCTCCAACTCCCGCGCCCGTTCCGCTTCATGAAACGCCAGCTCGCGCTCCAAATCCTTTTCACGGTTCTTAATTTTCATCGAGCACCATCCTCACCGCGCCGCTCAGCCGTTCCCATGCCGCGCGCTCCTGCGCCAACTGCCGCCGCCCCGACGCTGTCAACCGGTAGTACTTGGCCTCCCGCCCCGTCTCGCTCGCCCGCCACTCGGCCTTGAGCCAGCCCCGCTTCTCCAGCCGGTGCAGCGCCGGATACAGCGTCCCCTGCTTGATCTCCACCACCGAGCGCGTCACCTGCTGCAGCCGCCGCGCAATGGCGTAGCCATGCTCCGGCTGCAAAACAAGAATTTTGAGAATCAAAAGATCGAGCGTTCCCTGCGGCATGTCCATTGCGTGTCGTATACCTCCACCTTCGACACGTTACCACGCGACCGGTAGAAGGTCAAGGCGTCCAGTTTTCTCTGCCGTATGGCTCGAATTCTGTAATGTGCTCTGGCATCCGTCATTGAACCATCAACCCCCTCCCCGCCTAACTAGTCCAAAGTTGGCCATTGCTGCCCGCTAACCTTTTTCCCCGGTCCCCGTCCAAGCACATGTAGTAGCATTACAAACATGCGTAGTAGACAGTCGCCCCCGACGCCCCGCTTCTCCCGCCTCGAGCTCCGCATCATGGAGGTCGTCTGGGACCGCGGCCCCGCCTCCATTCGCCAAATTCAGGAGGCGCTCGCCGGCCACTCCGCCTACACCACCATCCAGACAACCGTCTACCGCCTCGAAACCAAACACGCCCTCACCCGCGTCGACAAAATCGGCAACGCCCACATCTTCGCCCCCGCCGTCGCCCGCCACGCCGCCCACCGCCGCCTCATGGATGAATGGCTCGGAGTCTTCGGCGGACGCGCCCAGCCCGTCATGGCCCACTGGATCGAGTCCGGCCAACTGACCCTCGAAGATCTCCAGCAAGCCGAAGCCGAACTCCGCGCCCGCACCGGCCCAAAAGAAGTCCAAGAAGAAAAGGAGCCGGTATGATTGCCGCCCTCTTGCTCGTCACTCTCACCGGCATCGCCCCCCAATCTCCAGTGGCCTCGATCAAGCCCCGCACCGATGCCATGCGCGGCTACGATCTCGAATGGCGTCCCGGCGGCAAGCTCCACGCCGTCAACGTCACGCTGAAACAAATCATCGCCGAGGCCTACCAAGTCGCCGATTTCCAAATTGAAGGCCGCCAGCCCGCTCTCTCCGATCTCCGCTATGACCTCGACGCTGAACTTGGCCCCACCGCCAGCGCCCACGATCGCCGCTTGGCTTTGCAGACGCTCCTCGCCGATCGCTTCCAACTCAAGCTCCATCCCTCAACCAAAACCGCCGACGTGCTGAGTCTCGAGCGTCCACCCTCGGGCGACAAACTAACGCCGACCGCCCGACCCGATTGCGCGGCGGCGGCATCCAATCCCCCGCGTCCCTGCGGCGGCTTCGACGTTCGCAATCGTAGTGAGTTAACCGGCGACAACGTCACCGTTGCCGATCTCGCCGCCATGTTGACCCGCTTGCAAGGCTCCCTCGTCACCGACGCCACCGGCCTGAATGGTCACTTCGATATCCACCTCAAGTGGACCCCTGACCATCATGGCCTCGTCAACGCCGAAGGCTTCAACGCCCCGCCTCCCAATGGCGCCGATGATGACGCCGGCACCTCGCTGCCCACCGCCATCAGCTCGCAGCTCGGGCTCAAACTTGCCCACCAAAAATCAGCCATCCCCATCCTGGTCGTGGATCACGCGGCTCAGGCCGAGGCCAACTAATGGTTTCCTTTCCCGCCGAACTGTCCGGTATCGCCAACCACCTCTGGCAGTCCACCCTCTTCGCCCTCGCGGTCGCCGTCGTGGTCTGGCTCTTGCGCCACCACACTCCCCGCCTGCGCTTCGCCCTCTGGACCGCCGCTTCGCTCAAATTCCTGCTCCCCTTCGCGCTGCTGCAACAACTCGGCGCCGCGGCTTCCGGATTGTTTAGCCCTACCGTCGCTCTCTCGTACTCACTCCCGCCATCGCTCGCCCGCGCCAGCCTGCCCTTTCGCCCGGCGCTGCTCAATGGCGCGCCCAACCTAGCGCCCATGTCCGCGACCGTGCTGCTCCTCTTCGCTCTCGTTTGGATCGCCGGCTCGCTCGCTCTCGCCCTCCGCTGGCTGCTCGCCTGGCGCCGCGTGCGCTCCATCGCCCGCGCCGCGACCGTCATTCCCGCCATCGCCCCTGGCCTCACCGCCGTCACGGCGCAAGCCGCGGTCGAACCCGGCATTTTTGGAATCCTCCGTCCCGTCCTGGTTCTCCCCGCCGGAATCCACGATCGTCTCACCCCGCCCCAGTTCAACGCGGTCATTGCCCACGAACTCGCCCACGTCCGGCGCCGTGACAACCTCTGGTCCGCGCTGCACATGCTGACCGAAACCCTGTTTTGGTATCACCCCTTCGTCTGGATGATCGGCGCCCGCCTCATCACCGAGCGCGAACGCGCCTGCGACGAAGCCGCGCTCGCCCAGGGCATCGAAACCTCGGTCTACGCCTCCGGCGTCATCGAAGTCTGCCGCTACTACGTCGAGTCACCGCTCGCCTGCGCCGCCGGCATTAGCGGCGGCGAATTGAAAGCGCGCCTCCGCCAGATTCTCGACGCCCGTCCCGCCCGCCGCCTCGGCCGCCTCTCCGCCGCGCTGCTCCTCCTCGCCGCCGCCGCGACCCTCGCCCTTCCCCTCGTTGCCGGAGCCCTTTTCCGCAACCCAAATCAGCCGCGCACGACCTTCATCATCAGGCGCGACGCCACTCGCTTGTCGCTGTCTGATGTTTCCGTCAGCCAAGCCATCCAACTCGCCTACGGCCTCCAGCCCTATCAACTCCAAGGCCCCGCCTGGCTTGAATCCACGCGCTTCAGTCTCGCCCTAAAGCCCGGCGGTGCCACCTCAATCCGGCTCCTGCAAGGACGACTCCAGCGCGAATACCACCTCGCCATGCGTCGCGAGGAAGTTACCCTTCCCGCGCTCGCCCTGGTGCGTACGCCCACCGCATCAAGTTATTGGCAGCACACCGGCGGACAAGACATCGCCCGCTTTCGCCTCTCGGATCGCCAGGCATCCATTGACGGCGTCGTTCACCCCGGCCAACTCAGCGAACTCCTGACCCGCGTTCTGCGCCAACCCGTCATCGACGAGACCGGGCTCCCGTTCGACGCGACGGCCCGTCTCCACGGCCTCAGCGCCGCCGCCACGCCCGCCCTTTGGTCGCAAGAATTGCAACAAAAACTCGGACTTCGTCTCGAAGCCCGCCCGGCAACCGTTGGAGTCATGATCATTGATCACGCCTCAAAACCCTGACTACCCCTATGCGCCTCACTTCCATAGCTATCCTCGCCGCCGCTCTAACCGGCACCGGCTACGCCCAAACCGCGCCCCCGCCCACCAGATTCGATGCCGCCTCCATCAAGCCCGCCGCCCCGCAACCCGCCGGCAGGATAATGATCGGTCTGCACGCCGACCCCGGCCGCCTGACCATCACCAACATGTCACTCCGCGATATGATCCAGGACGCCTACACGCTGAAGCCCTATCAACTCGTCGGCCCCGCCTGGCTCGACGATCAGCGCTTCGATGTCTCCGCCGAAACCACCGCCCAGCTCCCGCGCGAGCAACTTCTAAAACTTCTCCAGCCCTTCCTTGAACAGCAATTCAAGCTCGTCACCCACCGCGAATCCAAGACCGTTCCCATCTATGCCCTGGTGGACGCGGGTTCCAAGTCCAAGCTCAAGCCGCCCGCCGAGGGCGGCCCGCCCAGCGGCTCCTTCCGCATGCGCATGAGCCCGCAAGGCATGCATCTCGAGGGCGCCAGTGACATGGATGGTTTGGCCAACTTCCTCTCCCGCCAGGAAGACCGACCCGTCGCCAACCAAACCGGCATCACCGGCGTCTACAACATCGCACTCGACTTCGCCCCCACCGGCAACGGCATGTTCCGCATGATGGGCGGACCTCCCGGCGCCGGCGGCGACAACGGCGCCGCCGCGCCCGAAGCCGCGCCCCCCGCCCCCAACCTCTTCACCGCCGTCCAGGAACAGTTAGGCCTCAAGCTCGTGCCCACCAAAGGCCCCATAGACATTCTCGTGATTGACAGCGCCTCCAAATCACCAATCGGAAATTAGCCATGGGCTTCACATCCAATAGCCGGCGCTGCGCACAAGCGGGACACGCGGCGGAGCCGCGCAGGGGCCCGCGCCAATAAAAGCCAATTAACCCATGCGCCTCGCCTCCATTCTCATCCTCGCCGCCGCTCTCACCGGCGCCGCCTCCGCTCAAACCACTCCGCCGCCCACGAAGTTCGACGCCGCCTCCATCAAGCCCGCCGCCCCGCCCACCGGCCAGCGAATCATGATGGGTTTGAAGACCGACCCCGGCCGCTTGACCGCCAGCAACATGTCGCTCAAGGATCTGATCCAGGCCGCCTACGCGCTCAAGACCTATCAGGTCGTCGGCCCCGACTGGATGAACGACCAGCGTTTCGATCTCTCCGCCGAAACCACCGCTCCGCTCACCCGCGAGCAAATGCTGAAGCTTCTCCAACCCTTCCTCGAACAGCAATTCCAACTCGTCTCCCACCGCGAATCGAAAGTCGTCCCCATTTATGCCCTGGTTGACGACGGCGCCAAGGCCAAGCTGAAAGCCCCCGCCGAGGGAGGCCCTCCCAACGGCGCCTTCATGGCGCGCATGAGCCCGCAAGGCTTGCACCTCCAGGGCACCAGTGATCTGGATGGCCTCGCCAACATGCTCTCCCGTCAGGAAAATCGCCCCGTGATCAATCAAACCGGCATCACCGGAACCTACCAAATTGATCTCGACTTTACCCCCACCGGCAACGGCATGATGCGCATGAACAGCGGCCCCAAAATGACTGACGATCACGCCCCCGACGGCGCCGCCGCGCCCGACGCCCCGCCCCCCGCCCCCACCCTCTTCACCGCCCTCCAGGAACAGCTCGGCCTCAAACTCGAAGCCCAAAAAGGCCCCATCGAAATCCTGGTCATTGACAGCGCCTCCAAGTCACCTGTGGGAAACTTATAAACAATGTTAATGCGCCGCCTTGGTTGGATCTTTCTCCTCATTGCCAGCACGGTCTCCGTGGCCCTTGCCCAAGGCGCGCACCCCGGCGTCGTCCGCGGCGCCGGCATCCCGCTCCCTGGTGCCACCGTCACCGCGACGCAAGGTAACACCACT
>JANWLQ010000097.1 GCA_025450725.1 Terriglobales bacterium | reverse complement strand
TCCGGGCGGACGTACAGAAAGGCGGTCCCGAAGTCGCCCATGAGCCATTTGTAGGTGCCGCAGCAGCAGAAATCAACTCCGCTCTCCTTCACGTCAATGGGAACCGCTCCCGCCGCTTGAATGATATCGGCGTACACCATGGCGCCCTTGGCGTGCGCCAGCGCGCAGAGAGCTTTGAGATCGTGTTCGAACCCGGTCGCGCTCGAGACCAGCGATACCGCCACCTAGCGAGTGTGCGGAGCAATCCGGCGTTCCATGTCGCCTAACTCGATGCGGTTGTTGCGCGCCGGCGTCACCGCTACCGGCACGCCCCGCAATTGATGCAGGGCGGCGTACATGGCAAGCGATGCGTCATAGTGAAATGCATCGGTAACCACGCCGGCCGCCGGGCCCAGGCCCACTGCGGCGCCCACCAGGTTTTCACCTTCCATGGTGCTGGGCACGACGGCTATCTCGCCCGGCTCGGCGTTGATGAGAGACGCGAATACCTGCACAGCGGAGTTTCTCGCGTTGTCGCCCGGCCAGGCGCGACTGGCATTGTGCGAACGGCTCGCCAAATGAGCCTCTCCCGCCGCCACGGCATGCAGGCCCATGGGATGGGTATAGGCCGCATTCAGGTACACACCGGCAAATGGAAACGACGCTTTGTCGGGCAACGTCGCGGCCGTGCTCCATGCGCGCGCAGCGGCGTTGTACAGCGGCCAACTACAAAGGTTCTTCATCACTGCGCGTCGTGTGTAGCCCAATAGTGGTGCCTCAGGGCTGAAATTATACCGATTGCCATCTCATTCTGGTAAATTAATGGACAAGCCACTTCTCTATTGCTGTTCACGGCGGCGTGGTGCAACACCGCGCCAGCTTACTATTGTTCTATTCCAAAGATCGGGCAGACGTGACTATAGAAGAACTGTTGGCGGAAAACGCCGTCCTGCGTTCGGAAGTCGAAGCGCTGCGGCAGCGGACCGAACCCGAACTTCTTCAGGCGCGATTAGCGGCCATTGTGGAATCTACCGACGACGCTGTCGTCAGCAAGAACCTCGATGGCATCATCCGAACCTGGAATGTCGGCGCGGAAAGGATCTTCGGCTGGAAGGCTGAGGAAGTGATCGGTCGGCCGATCACCGTCATTATTCCGCCCGACCGCCAACAGGAAGAGCCGGAGATTCTGATGCGCCTGCGGCGCGGCGAACGGATTGACCACTTCGAAACGCTGCGTGTCGCCAAGGACGGGCGCCTGGTGGACGTGTCAGTCACGATTTCACCGGTGCGCAACGCGGCCGGAGCGCTGGTTGCGGCTTCAAAAATCGCGCGCGACATCACGCAGCAGAAGCAAATTCTTCGGGAACTGAGTGCGGCAAAAGAGGAGGCGGAAAACGCCAACCACGCCAAAGATCATTTCATCATGCGCCTTTCGCATGAATTGCGGACGCCGCTGACGCCCGTGCTGGCCGAATTAAGCTTTCTCGAAGCCTCGGGAACGTTGCCCGAGGCCATCGCGCCCCGGTTGGCCATGCTGCGCCGCAATATCGAAACTGAGGCCCGCCTGGTGGACGATTTGCTCGATGTCTCTCGCATCGCCAACGGCAAATTGCAGTTGCACTACGAGGTGGTTGACTTGCATCAAGCCGTGCGCAGTGCCATGACCATGATTCATGCCGCTATGGAAGCGCAGGAGCAGGAATTGGTGCTGGGGCTGCGGGCGACACAGCACAAGGTTTGGGGCGACCCCGGCCGCCTGCAGCAGATATTGTTGAATTTATTGTCGAATGCGGTGAAGTTCACTCCGCGCGGCGGCCAGGTTGCAATTCGCTCCAGCAATGACGCCGCTGGCGCGACGGTGCGCATCGAGGTGAGCGATAGCGGCATCGGTATTGCACCCGATGCGCTGCCACTGCTCTTTCAAAGCTTCGAACAGGTCGGACGCGGTGGCCAATTTGGCGGGCTCGGCCTGGGCTTGGCCATTTCAAGTACGCTGGCCACCATCCATAACGGAAAGATCAAAGCTTCCAGCCCCGGCGTTGATCAGGGCGCGACCTTTACCCTGGAATTGCCGACCACGACCGTACCGGAACCAGCGCCGCCCCCGGTGACCAACCGAACCCGCCTCGATCGCGCGGGCATACGGGTGCTCCTGGTCGAAGATCACGTTGATACGCGCGACGTAATGGCCCGACTATTGCAAGGGCTGGGCTGTTCCGTGCAGGTGGCGGGCAGTGTGCGCGAGGCGATCCAATTTGGCTCCAGCGGCGGTTTCGACGTGCTCCTGTGCGACTTGGGACTGCCCGATGGCAGCGGCCTGGACGTCATGCGCCAGTTGCGCGCCACCACCCGTATCCGGGGCATGGCGCTGAGCGGATTCGGGCACGAAAACGACGTCGAACGCAGCCTGGCTGCTGGCTTCGAGAAACACATCACCAAGCCAATTAATTACCTGGCCTTGCAGGAAGCGGTGCTATCGTTGGCGGAGTAGGTGCCGCCCATGAAGCTTAACCTTGTCACCCTCGCCCTCGCATTGATCGCCGCTGGTGCCGCAATTCGCTTTGCCTCGGGGCAGCCATGGACGGCCTGGCACATCGCCGGTTTGGCCATCGCCTTGCCGGCCTTTATTCTGTTTGTGATGGCGCGCCTCCAGTTGGGCGCGGCGTTTAGCATCCAAGCCAAGGCGAGCACCTTGGTCACAACCGGCATCTACGGCCGCATCCGCAACCCCATCTATGTTTTTGGCGGCCTGATGATCGCCGGCGTCATTATCTGGGCGCACCGCCCCTTGCTGCTGCTCGTGTTTGCCATACTGATCCCGCTGCAGATCATGCGCACGCGCAAAGAAGAGCAGGTCCTCGAGGCCAAGTTCGGCGCCGACTACATCGCCTACAAACAAAAAACCTGGTTCTGAACGTCCGGCTCACTGCGCGATCGGTTCGCGGCCTCAATGGTGCGGTCACACTCGCCGGAGGCAACGCGGGCTGCCATGTCCAGTGCCGAGGGAAGCGCCGGTACATCGGGGGTCACGAGTCAAACGTCCAGATTTCGCGAGCGCCATTGTCGCCGGCGATCATCGCATGTGCCCGGCGGCCAGTAGCTCCCGCATGAGAAGTGGACCGCGAGTATAGCACAGGCTCATCGAGGGGTCTTTTTCATGGCCTGGTGCGTAATGCAGCTAGCATGGAATTGCTTCTCACCATGGCGGTATCAGCGGCGGACGACTCCCGGGTTTTGGCGCGCGGCCTCCGGGCCCGCGACCCCCGGCTGCTCGATGAGCTCATCGAGAAGTACCAGTACCGCCTGCTCCGTTATCTGGTCGCGCTGGCCGGCAACCATGCTCTCGCCGAGGATTTATTTCAAGAGACTTGGCTGCGGGTGCTGGAGAGGGGGCATCAATTTGATCCGCGCTACCGTTTCGAGCCCTGGTTGTTCGCGGTGGCGCGCAATCTGTTCTTGGATCGTGTCCGCCGCCGGCCCGAGTTGTCGCTCACCGTCTCGGAAGACGACGAAGAGAGACCGGTCGATCCGGCTGACGTCGAGACGCGCTCGCCCTTCGAAGAGGCGCGGCACAGCGAGCAGAAGCGCGCGCTGACCGGCGCGCTGGCCACGCTTGCGCCCATTTACCGCGAGGTGCTGGCGCTGCGTTTTCAGGAGGAATTGAGCCTCGAAGAAATTGCCCGCGTCAGCAACGTGCCGGTCTCGACGGTGAAGTCGCGCCTCTACCGTGGCCTCGGCCAAATGCAGTTGGAGTTGGGACGGACGGGAGTGGCGCTATGAACTGCATCGAATTCCGCACTACGCTTCTGCAGGCGGAGCCCATGAGCGCGCCCGCCGCGGGCGAACATCTGGCTCTCTGTGCCGACTGTCAGCGGACCCAAGCGGCCTGGACCGACGCCATCCGCCGCGTCCGCCAGTACCGCGCCTCGCCCAGCCCGGGACTCGCCGAGCGCACCCGGCAGCTGGTGCGTCAGCGCGCCGCCACGCTCGGCCGGCGACGCAACGCGCTCCGGTTGCTGGCCGGCGTTTCCGGCATGAGCCTGCTCTGGATGCTGGTGTCGTTCCGATTGAGCTGGGAGTTCGCCGGATTTCTGACCGCGCTGCACGTCGCATCTTCGCGCAGCGTGGCGTTTGTTGGCTTGAACGTTGTGCCGGTCGCCCTGGTCGTGCTCGTGGCCTGGACGCTGGGCATGTGGCCGTCCGCTGTGGGCGGCAATGAGGAGGATTTTTATGGATAACACTTTGGCTTCGCCCCAACCAAAACTTGCCCCGGCCGCCTTGCGCGCCGGCGTGCCCGCCTTCATCGGACTCGGCGGCTACGCGGTGTGGATGGCCTTGCACCGCCACGACCCCCGTTTTCTTCTGGGGCTGATACCCGCCCTCGAGTACCTTGCCGCCTGCGTCGCGCTGGGCATCCGGGTATTGCCGCGCTGGTCCACTCTTACCGCCGGGTTGCTCCTGATGGTTGCCGCTACGGCGTTTACCTTCTGCGGCCTGGCCTTCACCTACGGTTGGTTCGCGCCGCTGATGCTCCCCCCGGATGTGATGACCGGGATGGGCGTCGGCACGCTCGCCTGCGCGTTCTGGGCGGCGCTGTTTCTGGGCGGCGGCTGGGTCTATCGCGATGCCGCATCGCGGGGTCTGAACGCGGGCCTGTGGGCGACGGTGACGATCGTGCTGTTCGTGTACCTGCTGGGGTTCATTTTGTATTTGCTGGCCGTTGTGGTGCGCGACCATCGGCGCGTGCCCTGCCGCCATTGCGGCGCCCACGTGGCGCCCACCCTCGCCTACTGCACGCACTGCGGCGCCCAGGTGCAGGCGATCTGCGCCGGCTGCGGCGCCCGCAGCCTGGCCGGCGCCGGCTATTGCGGCGTGTGCGGCCGCTCGCTCGCCCCGGCGGCGACCGCCTAGACGCCGAAAGCAAAATTTAAAAGTTGCGACGCCGCGAAGCCGCACTGCGGAACCAATGTCTGGCGTGGATACCGCAACCGTGAGAAAATTAGCAGGTCCGCATCGTGATGGGACGGTAGCTCAATGGTAGAGCATTGCCCTTTTAAGGCAAGGGTTCTGGGTTCGAGTCCCAGCCGTCTCACCAAAAAAT
>JANWLQ010000096.1 GCA_025450725.1 Terriglobales bacterium | reverse complement strand
TGAGGTCTTTGCCCTTGGAGTTAATGATGGTGTCGAGCGCGACGGCGGTCTTGCCGGTCTGGCGGTCGCCGATGATGAGCTCGCGCTGGCCGCGGCCGATCGGCACCATGGCGTCAATGGCCTTGAGGCCGGTCTGCATGGGGTCTTTCACCGGCGAGCGGTCGAGCACGCCGGGGGCGATGCGCTCGATGGCGTTGAACTGTTCGGTGACGATGGGTCCCTTGCCGTCAATGGGCTGGCCGAGGGCGTTGACGACGAGTCCGATCATGGCGTCGCCTACGGGCACCGACATGATGCGGTGGGTGCGCTTGACCTGGTCGCCTTCGCGGATCTCGGTGTAATCGCCGAGCATAACCGTGCCGACCTGGTCTTCCTCGAGGTTCATGGCGATACCGGCCACGCCATGGGGGAACTCGAGCAGTTCGCCGGCCATGACCTTTTCGAGGCCGTAAACGCGGGCGATACCGTCGCCCACGGAGACCACCGTGCCGACCTCGTCTACGGCCATGACGGCATCGTAGTTTTCGATCTGGGCGCGGAGGATTTCGGAAATTTCGTCAGTGCGAAGAGTAGCCATAAATTAGTTGTTGAGAAGATTCTGGCGCAGGCGGTCGAGCCGGCCACGAATGCTGCCGTCATAGACCTGGTCGCCAACGCGGGCAAGGAAGCCGCCGACGAGCGCGGTGTCGGTTGCGTACTGGGTTTCGAGTTTGCGCCCGAGATGCTGGGCGAGTTGGCGCTCGATGGCGGCGCGCTCGGCCTGGCCGAGTTCGCGGGCGCTGAGGATTTGAGCTTTGACGATGCCCTGGGTTTGGAGCCGGAGCTGTTCGAAGGCGCGGTCAATGCCGGCGAGGAGGGAGACGCGTCCGCGCTGCGCGGCGACGACGAGGAAGTTGCGGGTAAGGCGCGAGAGCTGAAGGCGCGCGGCGAGGGCGTCGAGCACAGCCAGCTTTTTCTCCCAGGCGACGGCGGGCGAGGCAAGGACAGTGTTGAGCGCGGGCGAGGACTCGACCGCCTGGGTTAGGGCGGCCAGCTCGAGGCGCAGCTTGTCGGCGTCAATGTCGCCGCGGGCGACGAGATCGGTGAGGGCTTGCGCATAGCGCTGCTCGATGACGGCCATGGTTAGTTGACCTTGCCGCCGGGGACGATGCCGGCGAGAGCGTCGCGGACGACGCGTTCGTCCATTTCGGTGGTCAGGCGCTCGCGGATGCGCTGGGTGGCGAGATCGAGCGCCAGCTTGGCGGCGAGCCCTTTCAATTCTTTCTGCGCCAGCTTGGTGGCGGCGGCTATTTCCTGCTGCCCGATTTTGACGATGCGCTCGGCCTCGCGGCGGCTTTCATCGGAGATGCGCTGGAACTCGGTTGCGGCCTCGCGCTCGGCTTCGGCCTGGAGCGCGGCCAGCTCCCGCGGCAGGTTGGCGATGCGCTGTTCGATTTCCTTCAGGCGGGCCTGAGCCGATTGATGAGCGGTCTCGGCGTCGCGCAGTTGGGTTTCGATACCGCGACCGCGGTCGCGCAGGGCTTGCGGGATGCTCCAGGACTTGCCGCGAAACAGCAGCTTGTGAAGGATGTAGAGCAGCACCGCCAGGTTGGCGCCGAGCACGGCGAGCCAGAGAACGTCGCGCGCGGCGGGGCTGTGGGGCAGCCACCAGCTCACGCTGCGGATATCGGTGGCTTCCTGGAAGAGGACGAAGAAGGCGGCGAGCGTGGTCATGCCGTGGCCGCCTTGCCGAGGACTTGGTTCATGATCTGGGTGGCGAGCGTATTGGCCGATTCCTGCAGCCGCACTTTGGCTTGGGCGCTCTCGGTGGCCAACTCCTGGCGGGCGGCGACAAGCGAGGCGGCCGTCTGATGACGGGCGTCGTGCAACTGGGTTTGGCCGGCCGCGATGGCGGCCTGGCGCTGGGCTTCAATCGAGCGATAGCCGGCGAGGCGGCGTTCGCGCAACGCGGATTCGTACGCGGCGAGCTTGGCCTCGGCCGTGGCGAGCGTTTGCTGGGCGTGGGCGAGCTTGCCTTCGATGCGTTCGGAGCGGGCGGCGAGAACCTTGCGCAGCGGACGATAGAGCACCCGCTTTAGATAAAAGTGGAGCGCGGCGAAAATGATGATCGTCGGGATGCTGCGGAGCAGTAATTGCCCAAGTTGTTGAAACGTCTGACCCATAAGTTCGTCAAGTGCGGGGAGCTACGGTGGGAAAAGTCAATTTTACCGGAGCAGGAAGGATTTGGCAAGACGGGCGCCACGGGCGAATTCGTCGCCGCTCACCGCCTGGCGCCCCTCGGCGCGGACGGTGTCGAGCCCCAGGGCGTCCTGGCCGCAGGCGACGACCAAGCGGCCGTCGGCGTGGGTAACGCGGCCGGGTTCTCCGGTTCCGAGCTCGGGGTGACATTTAAGGATGGCAAGCTGGCGGCCGTTGAGGACGGTGTGAATGCCGGGCCAGGGCTGAAAACCGCGCCAGCGGTTGTAGATTTCGGCGGCCGGACGGGTCCAGTCCACCGCACCATCGCCGCGGGTCAGTAGCGGGGCGAGGGTTCCCTCTTCCGGCTGGGGCGTGGGACGGACGGTGCCGGCAGCCAGGCCCAGCAGGGTTTTTTCCATTAGTGCGGCAGCGGAGGCTGACAGGCGGCGGGAGAGGTCGGGCGCGGTTTCGTCAGGGCCGATGGCTAGGGAGTCAGTGAGCAGGATGTCGCCGGTGTCGAGGCCGGCGTTGATGCGCATGGTGGTGACGCCGGCGCGGGTTTCGCCGCGCGCAATGGCCCACTGGATGGGGGCGGCACCGCGGTAGGCGGGCAGGAGGGAGGCGTGGGCATTGATGGCGCCCCACTGCGGCAGGTCGAAGACTTCGGGGGGAAGAAGCTGGCCATAGGCCACGACCGCCAGCGCGTCGGGGCGCTGAGCCTTGAGCCAGGCCACGGCTTCAGGGCGGCGCATGCGCTCGGGTTGGTAGACTTCGAGGCCGAGGGCGAGGGCGGCGCGCTTGACGGCGGGCTGGCTGATTGCACCGTGGCGGCCGGCGGGGCGGTCGGGTTGGCAGACGGCGGCGGTGAGTTCGAAGCCGGCGGCTCGCGCCAAGCATTCGAGCGTTGGCACGGCAAAGTCGGGCGTTCCCATGAAGACGACGCGCACAGGCTATGATAAGGGCATGGCGCGAATGGTTTACTGCGTAAAGTATGGCAAGGAGCTACCCGGACTGGACGAGCCGCCGTGGCCGGGAGATCTGGGCCAAAAGGTATTTGACAACGTCTCGGTGGATGCGTGGGGGCTGTGGAAAGAGCACGCCAAGATGCTGATGAACGAGTATCGCCTGGCGCCGTGGACCCCGGAAGCGCAGAAGATGATCAACGAGCAGTTGGAGCAGTTTTTCTTTGGGACGGGCGCGCAGCTTCCGCCGGGGTACGTTCCGCAGAAGAGCAAATAACCAGCAGGCGCGGCCAGGCCGCGAGGGCGAGTTGGGACCAGGTTTCAAGCGCAGGTCCGGATTCCGCGAGCAGGCTCTCGATCGAGGCCCAGTGTCCGCCGGCGATTTGGGATTCGCGCGGGCGCACGTCTGGCGAGGCGAGGCGGCGGATGTGGATGATGCCCAGGTGGACCTGGCCGACCGGGGTTGAGTCGTCGTTGATGAGGCCGACAAGGCGATCGTCAACTACGGGCGAGGCGATCGAGACTTCTTCGGCGAGTTCGCGTTCGAGGGCGGCCTGGTAGGCGTCCCAGCCTGGCGTCACGAAGATATTCTCATCATCGTGGCGGATGTGGCCGCCGAGGCCAACGGAGTGAAGCGCGACGAGGCGGGTTTCGGTGGACTGCTTGCCGCGCCGATAGCAGAAGACCTGATCGTCGCAGGCGAGGATGACGTAGGGGATGATCTGCTTCCAGGCGGGATTGGTTTCGGCTTGCGAGCGGGGGAGGAAGCGGCTGTTTTGGGGCGCGAAGATGAAGTCGAGCCAAGCCTCGCCGCCGCATTGGACGCCCTGGAAGTAGCCGCGGGCGAAGAGCGACTCGGTCGGCACCGCCATCACCAACTCGTCCGTTTTAGCTTTGCCCATGCAGCATTATAGTCAAGGCCGCATGGTGAGGAGCGGATCAATGCGCGTGGCGCGCAGCGCCGGGAGCAGGCAGGCGAGGGCACCGATCACGAGGACGACCGCGCTGATGGCGACGATCACCAAGGGATCGGTAGCGCGCACATTGAAGAGCAGGCTGGCGAGAATGCGTCCGGAGGCGAGGGCCGCGGCGATGCCGACGACAAGGCCGAGCACGACCGGCGTGAGGCCCTGGCGCATGATCATGTTGATGAGATCGGCGCCGCTTGCGCCGAGCGTGAGGCGCAGGCCGATTTCGGGAGCGCGGCGCTCGACGGCGTAGGCGATGACACCGTAGATGCCGAGCGCGGCAAGGAGCATGGCGCAGAGCGCAAACAGGAGCACGAGCGTGAGTTGGAACCGCCGCGGGGCGACGGTGTTGCTCACCAGCGCCGAGAACGATTGCACGCTAGGCACGGCGACGTCGGGCTCGACGCTCCAGACAGTTTGGCGGATGGCGTTCGACAATTCGGCCGGGGTAGCGGAGGCGCGGAGCACGAGGGCGGGGTCGCTGGGGATGTTGAAGGTGTAGGGCAGATAGACTTGCAGGCCTGGAGGCTGGGAGAGTTGACCGCGCACGTCGCCGACGATGCCGACCACGACCATGGTGGCTCCGTCGGGATCGCTTTGGGTGAATTGCTGGCCGATCGCATCCTTGCCGGGCCAGATATGCGCGGCGGTGTAGGCGGAGACGACGGCGGCCATGGGAGGGAGCGAGGAGGCTTTCACCTTGGGATCGGCGAGCGCGAGCGGAGCGGCGACTTCGGACTGGGTGAAGGTGCGTCCGCGCTGGAGAGGGATGCCCATGGCGTTGAAGTAATCGGAGCTGACGGCGGAAAAGATTGCGAGCGGGCGATCCACCAGGGCGCGGGTGTCGTGAACGTAGGAAAGTAAATCGGTGTCGCCCGCACCGTCGGTAGGCGAGGTGTCAATGAGAGCGGCGGCATGAACGCCGGGAAGCGCGGCCAAGCGATCGAGCGCGGCCTGGAAGAATTGCGCGCGCTTTAAGCGTGTGGTGGGGACGTCCACCTGGGCCTCGACCACGCTTTCAGGATGGTAGCCAGGTGAGACCTGCAGCAGTTTCAGATAGCTGACGCTGAGCAATCCGGTGACGATGAGCAGGAGCGCGGCGAGTGCGGCTTGCGCGCCCACCAGCCAGGCGCGGGCGCGGAGTTTGCCGGCGGCGCCGCCGGAGCCGCGCGCGCCGGCGCGGAGCGCCAGTTGCGGGTCAGTTCTGGACGCGCGCAGCGCCGGCCACAGACTGAAGGCGGCGGCGCAGACGAGCGCCAGTACCAAGCTGAAGCCGAGGACGGTCAGGTTAATGCCGACTTCGTCGAGCCGCGGCAGGCCGGACGGGGCGCTGGCCACGAGCCAGCGCAGCGCGGCTATGGCGGCGAGCACGCCGAGCGCGCCGCCGGCGAGCGACAGCAGGAGGGCCTCGACCATGGTGTCGCGGACGAGACGCTTGCGCCCGGCGCCGAGCGCGACGCGGATGGCGATTTCGTGGGCGCGACCCTGCATGCGGACCAGCAGCAGGTTGGCGAGATTGAGGCAGACGATGAGCAGAATGATGGCGACGGCACCGAGCAACATCCAGAGGCCGAGAGCGTGGTCGCCGACGAACTGATCCTGAAGCGAGGTCACTACCGTGTGGACTTGAATGCCGGCGGGGGCGTGTTTGACGGCGAGCAGCACGGACTCGATGCCGTCGAGCTCGGCGCGCAGTGGCTGGGGCTGAACACCGGGGCGCGTGCGAGCCACGGCGAAATAGTTGAACTGCCCGATGGCGTTGGCGGTGGCGAGATCGAGACCCAGAGGCTTGAAGATCTGGGCGGGGTGGTCGCCGCCGGTGCCGCCGTAGAAGGTTCCGAGTTCGCTGCCGTGGGGGAAGTGGAGAGAGGCGGGCAGCACTCCGATGATCTGGTGGGGCGTGCCGTTGAGCGAAATGATGCGGCCAAGGACAGAGGGATCGGCGTGGAAATCGGATTTCCAGAAGGGGTAGGAGAGCAGTACGACGCGATTCTGGTTGGGTTGATCTTCGCTTGCGGTGGGGGTGCGCCCGAGCATGGGCGTGACGCCCAGCGTCGGGAAGAGGGAGGCGCTTATGAGCGCCCCATAGACTTCGCGCGGGCGGGCGCCGGGCTGGGTGAGTACCCAGTCGTTGGGCTCGACCAAGCCGATATTCGCGAGCAGCTTTGAGTCCCGGCGCCAGGCGGCGAAAGAGGCGGCGTTGACCGGAAAGAAGGGGTATTTGCCGGCGAATTGGGGGATGGATTGATCGAGGGATACGAGCTGCTCGGGATGGGGAAAATCGAGAGGGCGGAGCAAGACGCCATCGACGAGCGAGAACATGGCGGTGGTGGCGCCGATGCCCAAGGCCAGCGTGAACACGGCCACCAGGGCGAAGCCGGGATCGTGAAGAAGGCGGCGGAGGGCGTGACGTATAACCGGCATGATTTCAATTACGCGCGAGACCGGCGGATAGTTCCCTGAGCATAGTTTCCGCTTAGGGACGGCAAAATAGGGGACAATGCTGCATGGTCATCGGGCTGACTGGCACCAATGGTTCGGGTAAGACGACGCTGGCGGAACACTTGCAGCGGGCGGGATTTTACTTTCTCTCGCTGTCGGACGTGATCCGCGCCGAGCTGGACCGCGATGGGCTGGCGCTGACGCGCGAGAACCTGATTGAGCGGGGCAACGCGCTCCGGCGGGAGTTTGGGCGGGATGTGCTGGCGACACGCACGCGGGAGCGGATCGAGGCCGAGCGCAATTACGTGGTGGACTCGATTCGGCATCCGGACGAGGTGCGGGCACTGCGGCAGTTGCCGGATTTTCATTTGCTGCATTTGGAGGCGCCGGTCGAGGTGCGTTACGAACGGGCGAAGGCGCGGGGCGGGGCGCGAACGCCGGCGAGCTTTGAGCAGTTCGTCGAGCTGGAGCAGCGCGAGCTGGCGGGGGCCGACCCCGAAGCGCAGAATCTGCCCGCGTGCGCGGCGCTGGCCGACCAGGTATTGGTCAACGACGGCGACATTCAGCGGTTGACAGAGCGCGCCGATCAGGCGATTAAAGGGTGGCTGGATGCGAACGCGGCGGCGGATCCGCGCCCGGGCTGGGATGAGTATTTCATGCGCATCGCCAAGATCGTCGCGCTGCGCAGCAACTGCGTGAAGCGGAAGGTGGCGTCGTTGATCGTGCGCGACCGGCGGATTATTTCGACCGGCTACAACGGCACTCCGCGCGGGGTGCGGAACTGCAACCAGGGCGGATGCGAGCGCTGCAACTCGATGGCGGCGAGCGGCACGCGCCTGGACGAGTGCGTGTGCTCGCACGGCGAGGAGAACGCGATCGTGCAGGCGGCTTATCATGGCATTGCGATCAAGGGCTCGACGTTGTATACGACGCTATCGCCGTGCTTGCAGTGCACGAAGATGATCATCAACGCCGGCATCATTGAAGTGGTGTTCAACGCGCATTACCCGCTGCACGGAACGTCGTCGAGAATTCTGGCCGAGGCCGGCGTGACGCTGCGGCAGATCACGCTGGAATGACGGCGGGAAGCGAAAGGTTTTAGCAGCAGCCACTCGATTCCGGAAAATCTTTGAAAGCCAGTATCGAAGGTGACGAGCCGAAAATTGCCGGCCGGCGCGCGCAGCAGCGAGTCCGGCAAATCAACGGTGGTTCGCATAAACACAACTTAACATCAAGATGCAGCAGGTTTACCGCGGCGGTTGCATGGGGCGGGGGTTGATGATCATCCAGTTGACGCCGAAGCGGTCGCGGAGTTGGCCGAAGCGGTAGGCGAAAAAGGTCGGCTCCATCTTCATGAAAACGCTGCCGCCGTCGGCGAGGGCGGCGTAGATGCGCTCGGCTTCGGCGTCGCTGTCCACTGTGATAGTGAGGTAGGCGCTGCGCATGGGCTCGGCGTTGGGAATATCGGCGCCCAAGAGATCTTCGCCCGCGATCACGGTACGGCCGTGCATGACGGCGTCCTTCATTTTGGGATCGATGTGAGTCTGATCGGGCGCTTGCCCGAAGGTCATGAGCATGGTGTTTTTGGCGCCGAGGTGTTTTTCGTAATAGCGAAAAGCTTCGGCGCAGCGGCCGGCGAAGTTGACGTAGGGGTTGAGTTTCATGGTTACCTTTTCTATTGGATTTGCCGGGAGACGGTCAGGCCGGGGATTTCGCGATGGACGCGGTAGATGGCGCCGGTTTCGGGAACTTCGGCGACGCAATCGAGGCTGAGCGTGTAGGTGCCTGGAGGCATGAATACGTCGAAGGCGAGCGGGTCGGTGTGGGCCTCGCGGGCGAGCGCGGCGTTTTCATAGCGGAGGGCGAAGGCTTTGCCGCTTTCGTTGACGGCGACCGCGATGACCGTGACCTTGATGGCGCCGGCGGTGTGATTCGTGGCTTGCACGCTGCCGGTGAGGTGGTCGGCGTTGACCGTCGGAGATTCGAGCCACTCAACTTCAAGCGGCGCCTGTTTCGCCGTTATCAGCAGGCGGGTAAGGGTGAGCGGCGGAGTAGACGAGTCGCTGACTTGCGCCAGGATTTGAAAGCCCTGGGGAATTGCGAGCTTGCCTGTGATCACGCCGGTGTCGGAGTTGAGGCGCAGGTGCGGCGGCAGATTTTTTGCGCTCCAGTGATACGGAGGCGTGCCGCCCTCGGCGACGAGTTTCGCGGCATAGGCCTCGCCGGCAACAGGCAATGGCAGGACTTCGGTTCGGATTTGAAAGAAGGTTGGGGTTTGGATAAACGCCAATGCCAGCGCGAGTGGGACGAGACCTTTCATGTCTATTGATAAAGGCGGAGCGCGTTACCGCGGAGCACCATCCGGGCGAGTTCGAGGGCGCGGGGGCGGGTGATCTCGCCATCCTGCAGCATTCCGGTGAGGGCGATGGCGAGGGCGCGGCGACCGTTGTGGGCGGCGATCCAGCCGGACTCTTCCCAATCGTTTTCGGGCGTGCCGGGTGAGAGGTCGGTGCCAAACATGACGCGCTCGGGAAAGTACTCCAACCAGTAGCGGATGACTTGCGCCACCTGATAGGTTGGCATGAGGTAGGTCTGTTCGGAAAAATCGGTGTAAACGTTGGGCTTCATCAGGAGCGCGGCAACCACTTTGGAGTAGGGTCCAGCGCCGCCATGAAGCATTACAAAGTTGGTGCCGCGCAGGCTGGGGTCGTTGAACACGCCCTCAAGAAGCAACGGGTTGGCGCCGGTGAGCATGAAGTAGCGTCCGCAGCCGACGCCGGTGTGGAATTGCACGGGCAGGCCGAGGCGGCCGGCGTCGAGGGCGATCTGATGGAAGATGGCGTCTTCAAGTTGGTAGTACTGCGCCGGGCTTAACACGCCCGAGGCGTGGAAGCGGGCGTAGAGGGTGGACGCGGCGGCGACATCGGGCGGCTTGAAATCGAGCGCGCGCAGATAGGCGGACTCGAACTTGATGGCGACCGCGCCGGCGCGGCGCTGGGATTCGAGCGTCGGCGTGACAATCTGCGCGAGATACCCGGCGAGTGTCGCCGGGGTTTTGCGGGGGCCGAGGTAGCGGGCGAGGAGAGCCTGTTCGCGCGCGTAAAAGATTTTGCGGTCGGGCGACTGCGCGGCGAGGGCGGAGGTGTCGAGCGGCAGCAGCAGGGCGTCGTCGAACGGTACCCAGCGAAAACGGGGCGGCGCGATGCCGGGAGCGAGCGCCTGACGATTGGCGAATTCCGTTTCGATGCCGAGGCGATCAAGCACCCAGGCGGGATAGTGATTGCCGAGTTGATTTTTCCTGGCGGATTTGGCGGCCGTCAGCCAGCGCACATGGCCGGGCGCGGTGTCGTTGAAGGGGTAGGCATACAGGTCTTTCCAGGCGGCGATGAGTTCGGGATTATCGAGCCGGCCGGTGATGGTCGAATCGGTGGGCTCGAGAGGAGCGCAGGGGAGCGCGTCGTAATCGTCGTCGCTGCGGCCATTGACGGCGAGCGCCCGCGGGTGGGCGTGGTCGTCAATGGCGCGGGTGTGGTTGATCGCGGCGAGGACCGCCGGATCGGGTGTCTGCGCGGTGGTTAACGCGGCGAGAGCAAGTGCAACGGTTGCGATGAACACGCCCCGCATTTGGGTTTAACCGCCGCCGGGGAGGCGGCCGGCTACGGGCGCGCCGGCGGAAACGAATTCCGCCTCGAGCGCCGGCAGGGTGGTGGCGCCGAAGGCGCGCAGTTTGGGAAGCACGGCGGCGAGCGCCGTCGCGGCGTCGTTGTAGGCGTCGGTATCGGTCGTGGTCGGGCGCGAGAGCGAGGCGCGCTCGTTGCCTGAGGCGGCGCTGAGGCGCGATTGCAGGCTGGGCGGCGCGGGGCCTTCACCGCCGAATCCGCCGCCGCGGAGAGCTTCCTCGATAGCGGCGAACTGGACCTGAGCGGCTTCGGTGCGATCCTCCAACGCCTGATGGTTCACGGGATAAGCGGCGGCGGTGACGCGGAGCGCGGTGAGGCGCGTGCCCAACTCGGTGGCGTAGGCCTGAGCGGCGGCGACATCGGCCTGCAGCTTGGCCACCTTCTGTTCGAAGGCGAAGTGGGCTTGCATTTCGGTGAGCGCGGGCGTGCTGGCGGGGTCGGCGACGACTTCGATCGCTTCGGGGCTGCCGAGGGTGGTCCACTTGCCGCCGAAATGCTCGACCAGTGAGACCTGGTATTTGCCGGGCAGGACGAGCGAGCCGG
>JANWLQ010000095.1 GCA_025450725.1 Terriglobales bacterium | reverse complement strand
GGACTCGGTGGCTGCCTGCGTGCTGAAAGCCCAAGTGCCATGGGGCGGGACTCTTCGTTGTGCCGCAAACTGGAGCCGATCAACCAGGAGGGCCTGCGACAGGATGTTCGCGGCTTTAAAATAGAACCCCCGCTTCGGCGATTGCTTATTGAAGGGCGGTTCTTCTACAATGACTGCGGCGCGGTGCGCCGGAGGTAGGGCATGGAGATCTCGGTCAGGAAGTTTGATTTACTCAGCGAGCTGCTGCTGTTGCAAGGCGCCATTGAGCGGAAGACGACGATGCCCATTCTGGCCAATATCATGGCCGAGGCAATGCCGGATGGACGCCTGCAGTTGGCCGCGACCGACCTCGACCTGGGGCTCACCACATCGTGCGCCGCCGGCATAAAGAAGAGCGGGGGCTGCGCCCTGCCGGCGCGCAAATTGCTCGACTACATCAAGCTGCTGCCGGACGCCGAGCTCTCGATGAAGCGCCTGGAGAATCATTGGGTACAGATTCGCTGCGGGCGCTCGAACACCCGCCTGGTGGGCATGTCGCGGGAGAATTTTCCGGAGATGCCGGAGTTCCCCGACACCGGGGTGGTGAAGATTCCCGCGGCGGCGCTGAAGGGCATGATCGTGAAAACGATTTTTGCCATATCGACGGAGGAGTCGCGCTATACGCTCAGCGGCGCCTTGATGGTGATGAAGCCGCACTCGCTGGCCATGGTTTCAACCGACGGCCACCGGTTGGCCCACATCGTGGACGAATCGATCGTGCTCGAGGGCGTGACGGCGGAATCGAAGGCTCTGGTGCCGCGCAAGGCGATGGCGCAGTTGCAGATGCTGCTCGAGACCTGCGCCGACGAGGTGGCGGTCGAGTTTGCGCAGAGCGCGACGCATCTATTCTTCCGGCTTCCGCACGACAGCAGCGGGTTCATGCGGTCGCTCTCGGTGCGCAAACTGACCGGGCAGTTCCCGAACTACGAAGCTGTGCTGCCTTCGGCCAAGATGCAGTCAGTGCGGCTGCACCGGGAAGAGTTCCTGGCCTCGATCGAACGGGTCAGCCAGTTCGCCGATGTGCGCACGCGCGCGGTGCGGGTGAAGATGGAGCCAGGCAAGATGAACATCGCAAGCAGCGGCAATGAAGGCGAGACGGACGAGGAGATTGACATTGACTACACCGCCGAGCCGGTGGCGATCGGGTATAACGCCAAATATTTGAGCGCGTTTCTCGAGGTGGTGGCGAGCGATGAGGTGCTGCTGGAGTTCAAGGACGACAGTTCGGCCGGGCAGCTTCGGCCGCTGACGACCGACGGGCCGCAGTACCGCTACGTGGTCATGCCGATGCGGATTTGAAGGGCGGCCAGCCATCCTGTTGGGAGGCGAAGATGATGCGTCCGCCGGCGGCGAACTGGAAGGCCGCGGTCGGCATTGTTGCGGCTGTGCCAGATTTCGCGGGCCTCGCCGTTGGCCGTCGGCCAGGTCTCGATGGTCCAAGCCTGTTGACCGGCGGTCGGGCGCACGAAGCGAGAGTGGTGCCGTCGAGCGACCAACGCGGCAGATCGTCACGGTAGACGCCGGGGTCGGCGTAGCGCAGGGTCGTGCGGCCAAACTCGTACACCGCGATCAGGGCATGGGTGCCGCGATCACTGACGAAGGCAATCTGTTTTCCGTCCGGCGACCACCTGGACTCGCGGTTATTGCCGCGCACAGAGGCCAAGGGCCGCGTCGGCGCATCGCCGAAAATGGGGGTGATCCACAGTTCGTGCAGCGCCGTTCCACACCGCGCGCTGACCGAGGTATGCGAGCCTCATTGCTGCTTAAGCTCGGCTGCGAAGGCAGAGGCAGTGTTTGAGCCACCAAAATAAAGGTAGCTGCCGGCCGCACCGCTAAAAATCCCAGAGAGGTCAGATGTGGAGGCAAAGCCGATACCGGAGAGCGAGCCGGCGCACCCGCTCCCGGTGGCGGAAACGGTTATCGTTAGGACGTTGCCTGTTGCGGGCGTTGCGCTGCCGGACAATAAACAGCCCAATCCGTCGCTGCCAGAAATTGCGCCGCTCGACGAGATGGTGACGTTTACGCGCGAACCGCTTGAGCCCCAGTAAGCCCCGCTGTATTGCCCCGTCAAAGACGCCTGCGTCGCCGAGCTGATGCTGAGCGATGAAAGTGAAAATGTTCCGCTTTCGCCGCCTCCGTTAAATGTGCCCGAAATTGTGCTTGCAGTCGCGCCGGACGCACTGCCTGTGACGGCGAATTGCTGTACCCGTTGTCCCGATTGGAATGTTTGCCCCGGCGGCGCATAGCCGGTCAGTGAGCCGGAAATTGTCCCAGACGACGGAATCGCAGGCAGCACGTAGACAAAACCGAGGCTGTCGGCGAAATATCCGATCCCGGCCTGCCCGATGGCACCGACGATGTTGGA
This sequence comes from Terriglobales bacterium, assembly GCA_025450725.1. Classification (GTDB taxonomy): domain Bacteria; phylum Acidobacteriota; class Terriglobia; order Terriglobales; family SCQP01; genus SCQP01. The sequence goes on along the minus strand of JANWLQ010000095.1, from coordinate 11,178 downwards.
TGAGCCGACGCCCTGAACCGTGTAGCTGCCGCTATAGGCTCCATTGGCAACCACTGATGGCGCTGCGCCACCGCCAGTGCCGCCGCTGTTCGATACTGGCGAGGAGCCGCCGCACCCTGCAAGTGACGCGGCAATGGATACTGCGATGGCAATGAAAAATGCGTTTGGCTTACTCACCGCTGGCCGTCCTCCTTTTCTCGCCACGCAGGGTCTCCGCGTCGCGGGCGATCTGTGCATCACTGATTCCGAAGCGCTTCTGCTCGCGGTCGAGGAACGTCTGCACCGGCGAGCGCAAATAGTCCGACATGCTTTTCGACTGAGCGTATCGCGATAAAATTTCCGCCCTCATGTGTTCTTCCTCCGAGACGCGAACGCCAATGATCTTGTCGAGCTTTCGGTAGCGCGGCGGCGATTCGGCGTTACGGTTTTTTGTCGCCACTCCGCATCTTATAGCACGCGTTGAGGTAATTATGCGCAATTATCTCGTTGACATTTCATTTGCGCTTTGTTTAACGTTCCATCGCGGATGCGATCAACAGGCGAGTGATACTGGCGACGCGGATAACGAACGCGGATGCGCGCGAGCTGCTTCCCTAGGGTGCCGCGCCGCTTTCTGGTCGGGGGCAGATCGCATCATAAGGTTCCGCGATTTTCTTCGCGAGAATGAGGACGGGGCCGGTTCGCTGGCGTTGAATTTACGATGTGCCAGTATCCACATTGGACAGTCAGCGAGCGCGGCGGCATACTGAAGCGATGAAACGTTTGCTGGGGGCAGTTGTCGTGGTATTGATTGCGATTCAGTTCGTGCCGTACGGGCACACGCACACCAATCCGCCGGTGATCGCCGAGCCGCATTGGGACTCACCGGAAACGCGGGCGCTGTTTCAGCGCGCTTGCTTTGACTGCCACAGCAATCTGACGAGCTACCCGTGGTACGCACATATAGCCCCCATGTCGTGGCTGTTGCAGCGCGATGTGAGCGGCGGCCGTCAGCATCTGAACTTCAGCGAATGGAATCGCCCGCAGCGACACGCCAAGGATGTGGCGGAGCAGGTGGACAGCGGCTCGATGCCGCTGTGGTTCTATTTGCCGATGCATCCGGCGGCTCGGTTGTCGCCGGCGGAGATTCAGGAACTGGTGGCCGGCGCGACGAAATCACTTGGGCCGCAGGCAAAATAATGATCGCGGACGGCCTGTTGGCAAACCGCGGGGCTGGCTGGTGATGTACCCCGCCCCAGACGACGGAAGCTTCGCCGATAGCACTGACGACGGATGGGCCGCAGTACCGCTACGTGGTCATGCCGATGCGGATTTGAAGGGTTCGGAAAAGTTGGCTAAACCCTTCATTTTTGGCTACTTCCGTGGTATTCTATAGAGACTTGTGAGTACCAAAACCCTGGCCCCGCCTGTTGCCGCCGACGAAGAAAACGATTACTCCGCCAGTTCGATTAAAGTGCTGGGCGGAATGGAGGCGGTACGCCTGCGTCCGGCGATGTATATCGGCTCGACCGGCGAAATGGGATTGCATCACCTCGTCTATGAGGTAGTGGACAACTCGGTGGACGAGGCCTTGGCCGGCTTTGCCACCAAAGTTGAGGTCACGATTCACACCGACAACTCGATTACCGTGGTGGACGACGGACGCGGCATTCCGGTGGATACGATGGACGTGGACGGGGAGGTGCGCGGGGCGGCGGAGATCGTGATGACCAAGCTGCACGCCGGCGGCAAGTTCGATTCTTCGAGCTACAAGGTTTCGGGCGGATTGCACGGAGTGGGCGTGAGCTGCGTGAACGCACTGTCGGAGACGCTCGATCTCGAGATCTGGCGTGATGGCCACACCTGGCAGCAAAGTTTCGCCAAGGGCGAGATTCTCGGGCCTATACAGAAATTGGGTAAGACCTCGAAGCGGGGAACGAAGATCACGTTCAAGCCCGACACGACGATTTTCACGGTCACCGAGTACAACTTCGATACGCTGGCCAACCGGCTGCGCGAGCTGAGCTTTTTGAACCGGGGACTGAAGATTTCGCTGGCCGACGAGCGCGGCGACCAGGAGAAGAACGTTGCATTCGAGTACACCGGCGGCATTACCGAGTTCGTAAAGCATTTGAACCGGGGCAAGCAGACACTGCACGAAAAGCCGATCTCGATGGAAGGGTCGAGGGACATTTCAGGCGGCGTGCTGCAGATGGAAGTGTCGCTGCAGTACAACGACAGCTATTCGGAGACGCTCTTCAGCTTTGCCAACAACATCAACACGGTGGACGGCGGGACGCATTTGTCGGGTTTCCGCTCGGGGTTAACGCGGACGATCAACAACGTCGGCCAGGCGCTGAACCTGTTCAAGGATTTGAAAGAGAACCTGACCGGCGACGATGTGCGCGAGGGGCTGGTGGCGGTGATTTCGGTGAAGCTTCCGCAGCCGCAGTTCGAGGGACAGACGAAGGGCAAGCTGAACAGCGACATCAAGGGCCAGGTCGAGGCGCTGATCAACGAGAAGCTGGGCGAGTTCCTGGATCACAACCCGCAAGTCGCGCGCCGGATTATCAACAAGGCGATCGAGGCGGCGCGGGCGCGGGAGGCGGCGCGGAAGGCGCGGGACCTGACGCGGCGCAAGGGCGCGCTCGATTCGGGCGGGCTGCCGGGGAAGCTGGCGGATTGCTCGGAGCGCGATCCGGCGCGGTGCGAGATTTTCATCGTCGAGGGCGAGTCGGCCGGTGGCACCGCCAAGCAAGGGCGGGACCGGCGGTACCAGGCGATCCTGCCGTTGAAGGGAAAAATTCTCAACGTCGAGAAGGCGCGCTACGACAAGATGCTGGGGCACGAGGAGATCCGGGCGCTGATTACGGCGCTGGGCACGGGCATCGGTCCGGCGGTTGAGGATCTGGATTACTCCAAGCTGCGCTACGCCAAAGTGATCCTGATGACGGACGCCGACGTGGACGGAAGCCATATCCGCACACTGCTGTTGACGTTCTTTTTCCGGCACATGAAGGTGCTGCTCGACAAGGGCAATATCTACATCGCCCAGCCGCCGCTGTACCGGATCAAGAAGGGCAAGAGCGAGCAGTACATCAAGGACGACAAAGAGTTTGTCAGCGTGATGATGAAGCGCATCACCGAGGACCGCAGCCTGCGCTACGGCGAGGGCGGCGCGGAGCTGAAGGGCGCGGCGCTGGCGAAGTTCCTGGTGAATTTGAGCGAGTACTACACGCACTTTGAGAAGGCCGACCGGCGGCTGCGGCATCCGGAGATTACGTCGCTGGTGATCGGGGCGGGGCTCGAGCGCAAGGCGGATTTTGAGACCGCGGACAAGCTGCGGGCGCTTGAAGCGCAGGTGAAAAAAGTCACCGGCCTCATGGGCGCGAAGGTGGTGCTCGACGAGGAGCACAACTTGTGGGAGCTGCGCTACACCGACAACAATCATTTGGAACACGTGGTCAACGCCGAGCTGGCGCTGCTGCCGGAGTTCAAGCAGGCGGTCAAGACGGGCAAGCTGATTGCAGAGCATAACCATCCGCCGTTTTTGCTGGCGGATGGCGATTCGCTACCGGTCGAGCGCGAGAATGGTCGGGATTTGCTGGAGTTCATCCTGAACGAGGGCAAGCGGCTGTTCAGCGTGCAGCGGTACAAGGGACTGGGCGAGATGCGCAGCGACCAGCTTTGGGAAACCACCATGGACCCGGCGAAGCGCACGCTGCTGAGCGTGAAGCTCGAGGATCTGCTGGCGTGCGAGGAGATTTTCTCGACCCTGATGGGGGAAGAGGTCGCGCCGCGGCGTGAGTTCATCGAGCGCCACGCGTTGGACGTGAAGAACCTCGACATTTAAAGCTCGGATGAGAAAGCTGAAGATCATCGCGCATGTTTCGCTCGATGGGGTGATGCAGTCGTCAAGCGAGGATGATTTTCCTTATGCCGACTGGGCGGCGCCGTATCGGACACCGGAGGGGCGGGATAAAATCCTGGCGGAGCATGGCGAGAGATTCGATCTCGTATTGGGGCGGCGCACGTACGATCTGTGGTCGGGATTTTGGCCGAAGGCGCCGAGTAGTCCGTTCGCGGACCGGCTGAATGCGGCGACGAAATACGTTGTGACGCACCGGCCGGAAAGTCTTGCCTGGGGACCGTTCGAGGCACTGGGACCGGATTTCGTCGCGGGCGTTCGCGGGATTAAGGCGCAGGACGGGCCGAACCTGATTCTTTCGGGCAGCTCAACGTTGGCATCGGCGCTGATTGAGCAGGGACTTGCGGAAGAGATGTTGCTGCTGGTTTATCCGGTAATGTTGGGGACGGGCAAGCGATTCGTTGGCAATGGAATCGCGGCACGGTCGTTCGAACTCGCCGGCACGAGGACAACACCGACGGGAATTGTAGTGAACAGTTACAGGTTCGTTGGGCCGTTGAAAACCAACACGTGAGTTCACGAGCGCTGCACGTCCAAACAGGCAACTACGAGCGCAGATGACTGCTGAGGAGGCTCGCCTCTCTTCGCTCCAGACCGCCGCGACTCCCCACCCCGCAAGCAACCGCTACGCTTCGCGTCCGGCGGCGCGCTTGAGGGCGGCGATGTCGAACTTTTTCATCTGCATCATTGCCTTCATGGCGGCGGGGTGGCGGACCAGGTCGGCGAAGTTGGTGGGGGCGACTTGCCAGGCGAGGCCGAATTTGTCTTTGAGCCAGCCGCATTGGATTTCCTGGCCGCCGGCGGTGAGCTTTTCCCAGTAGTAGTCAATCTCTTCCTGTGTTTCGCAGCCGATCAAGAAGGAGACGGCCTCGTTGAATTTGAAGTGGGGGCCGCCATTGAGGGCGATGAATTTGAGACCGTCGAGCTCGAAGGCGATGGTCATTATGCCGCCCTTGGGGCCGGGGGCTTCGCCGGGATTTCTCAATTCGCCGGTGCGGCGGGAGTTGGGGAAAACCGATAAATAAAACTCGACGGCCTGCTCGGCGTTGTCGTTGAACCAGAGAAACGGTGTTATGCGGCTTTGGATTTTGCTCATGTCCATAGTATCGTTCAAGTTATGAATTCGCTTTTTGCCTCATTGCTCGCAGCCGCCGTATTGGCTTGTGGCGGCGGTGCCGGACATGGTTCGCCGACCACCCTGCTGGTTACGCCCACCTGGCTGGCCAGCCATTTACACGACGCGAACCTTGTGGTGCTGGCGATGGACCAAGACAATTTCGCGCAAGGGCATATACCCGGTGCGCGTCCTTTCGGCTATATGGACACTCATCTGATGCAGGCCAATGGGCTGACGCTGGAGATGCCGCCGGCTACGGAGGCGGCGCAGACTTTTGCGGCGCTCGGCGTTTCGCGGAGTTCGCACATTGTTCTCTATAGCGATGACCGGCAGTTAGCGCCGGTGGCACGGGTGTTTACGACGCTCGATCAACTCGGTTTGGGTGACAACGTTTCGATACTTGATGGCGGTTTCGGCGCGTGGCGGGCGGCGGGATTGCCGTTATCGTCGGCAGCGGCGCCCAGTAACGTCGGATCTCTAGAAGCATGCCCGCAAAACGATGTTGTCGCGAGCTATGAGCAAGTGCGGGCAGCGCGGGGAACGCCGGGGGTGACGATCGTAGATGCGCGGGCGCCGGAGTATTACAGCGGCGCCAAACACACTTCCGGGCAGCGGGCCGGGCACATTCCGGGCGCGGTCAATATTCCGTTCATCTCGATCACACATTCCGATGGAACGGTGAAGCCGAAGGCTGAGCTGGCGGCGCTGTTCGAACGGGCGGGAGTCAAACCTGGGCAACAGCTGATCGTCTATTGTCACATTGGCCAGCAAGCGAACGCGGTACGCTTCGCGGCACGGCTGCTAGGCTACGATGCGAAGCTTTACGACGGCTCGTGGGAGGACTGGAGCCGGCATGCGGACGCGCCGGTCGCGCACTGATTTATTTTTCGGGCGGGTCGGTTTGGACGGATTGGCCTTTGACGAGGACCTGATCAAAGAAGTCGCCGGTTTCGGTGAAGACGCTGAGCCAGGTGCGCCAAAGGAGCGAGTCGTGGATTTCGTCGGGGTAGACGATCAGCTTGTAGGGGATGTGATGCTGGCGCAGGAGCGGGACCAGGTTCACGGTCTGGGTAAATGGGACGTTGCGATCATCGTCGGCTTGCAATAAGAGCACTGGGGATTTCCACTTGCTGATGTCGGCGACCGGCGAGGAGCTATACGCGGTTTGAGCCGCGGTGCCGAGCGCTCCGCCGACGCGGCCGCCCAGGGCACTGAAGTCGTGGACGCCGGCGTAGTCGGAGCCGGCGGCGAAGATGTCGGAGTTGCGGGCGAGGCCGAGCGCGGTGAGGTAGCCGCCGTAGGATCCGCCCCAGAGTCCGATCTTTGCCGGGTCAACGGTCGGGAGCGATTGCAGGTATTTTGCGCCGGCGACGACGTCCTGGTATTCGGAGGCGCCGCGGGCGCCGGCGTTGGCGGGGTGCTGGAAGGCGCGTCCGTACATGATGCTCAAGCGGTAGTTGACCGAGAGCACAACGTAGCCCCGGCTGGCGAGGTAGAGGTTGGCGGCGTACATGTAGTTGTAGGCGTCCATGGGGTGGAAGCCGAGGAGCATTTGGCGCGGGGGGCCGCCGTGGGTGAAGATCAGAGCCGGACCTTTCCCGGTGCGATTGCGGGGCATGAAGAGTTGGCCGTGGATCTCGAGCCCGTCGGCGGCGTGAAAGGTCACATCCTCGGGCGCGACCATTTCCGACGAGGGGTAGTCGGCGGGCATTTCGGTCGAGGCGAGTTCGTGCATGGCGCCGGCCGCGATAAGCTGCGGCATGGCGGGGCGGGTGGCGGTGGCGCTGCCGAGGCAGAGTATGAATTTTCCATCGCCGGTGACGATGGGGGTGAATTGGACGCCTTGGCCGGGAGTTAGTTCGACAGGGGCTTCACCGCCGGCGACGGGGACTTGCCAGATGTGGCGGCGATCCACGTCGTTTTCATTGGAAGCAAAGACGATGTGGCTGGCGTCGGGGGTGACGGCGTCGCCGACGAATGAATACTGGCCGGGGGTGAGCAGCGTTTCTTTGCCTCCGGCGACGGGGATGGAGTAGAGATGAGGCCATCCGTCTTGCTCGGAGGCGAAGACGATGCGCTGGCCGGCGAAGCGGAAGGCGTCGTCCTGCCATTCGCCCTGGGGATAGGTGCCACCGGGGACGTTGGGGCTTTGCCAGATGGCGTGGGCTTGACCGGTGGCGGAGCTCCAGACTTCAATGGCCCAAGTTTGAGGCGAGACGACACGCACAAACGCGAGGGACGAGCCGTCAGGCGACCAGCGGGGCAAGGTGTCGCGGTAGACGGCGGGGTCGGCGTAGGTCAAGGTCTGGTCACCGAAGGTGTAGATGCCAACGAGAGAGTAGCTGCCGCGGGTGCTGATGAAGGCGATGCGCTTGCCGTCGGGCGACCACTGCGCTTCGCGGTTGTCGCCGCGAATGTATGCTACCGCGGCGGCGGGCGCGTTGCCGGCTATGGGGGCGATCCATAACTCGTGGGCGCCGCTCCAGAGGGCGCGTTGGCCGTCGGGAGAAATTTCGATGTCTTCGCAGCCTTCGAAGGCGCAGTTCATGTTGCCGAGCAGGCGGGGCGCGCCGCCAGCGACGGATTGGGCCCAGACTTGCTGCTGGGGGCGGGTGACGTTGCTGGTGGGGTCGGCGACTTCGCCCTGGGAGTTGGTTTCGCTGCCGCGGGCGTAGATGACGGTTTGTCCGTCGGGCGTTAGGCGGAGGCTGGCGATGGGCATGCCGTCGTCACCTTGATAGTGGGTGACGGCGTGGGCGGCGAAATCGGGGCCGGTGGCGATCCACACGTTGCGTTCGCCGCGTTTGTTGAAGACCCAGGCGACGCGCTCGCCGTGCGCGGCGGCGGTGAGGCCGTAGGGATAGGGATAGCTGAGCGCCTGCTGCATGGTGAAGCCCTGTCCCAGGGCGGGGAGGGCGGCGACGGGCAGTAACAGCAAGCAGGATTTGAAGTTCATGGAAGCGACTCCTCGAGGGTGGCGATCGGTGCGGGGAAAATGGGCGGGCGGGGTGGAGGCGGGGCGAAGCCGTAGAGGAACTCGAGGGCGGGCGCGCAGGTGCGTCCCTGGCAGGGGCCCATGCCGCAGCGGGTGTGGAGTTTGGCGGCGCGCCAGTTGTTCATGGGCGGGAGCCCCTGCGCGGCTTCACTGCGCGTCCCGCTTGCGCCGGCGAGCTGCGACTGAGTGACGTCTTCGCAGCGGCAAATGATGGTCTCGGGTTGGGGCAGCCGGCGGAGCTCGGGGCGGAGTTCGGTGACGCGAGCGAGGCGCTCGGCGAAGCGGCGGAATTGGTCGCGGCGGTCGAGTAACGCGCGGGGCGCGGCGGCGCCGGCGATGGCGAGGCCGGCGATTTCGCCTTCGGCTTGAGCGAGATCAATACCGCCGATGGCAGTGGGCTCGCCGGCACAATAAACGTCGGCGACGGTGGTTTGCTGGCGGTCGTTCACCACCACGAATCCGTTTTGGGTGGCGCAGCCGAGGAGCTGTGCAAGCTCGGTGTTGGGGACGAGATGATAACCCACGGCGAGATAGTCGCACGAGACGGTTCGGCCGTCGTTGAAAGCAACGCTGCCGAGCCCCGCGGCAACGGGCCAGGTTCCGGCGCGCGGACGCACGCCGCGCAGGCTGCGGGCGAGCGAGATGCCCTGGCCCCATTTCGAAAACGGCAACTGGGTGAGGAATTTGGCTTGAGCGCTCGCGGACGCCTGATCGCACAGAGCAACAATCGATGCGCCGTGGTCGCGCATGTAGGCGGCGACGGCTACGAGCAGTGGGCCGGTGCCGGCGATGACGATGCGTTTTTTAGCGATGGGCAGGCCGGCCTTGACCAAGGCCTGGAGGCCGCCGGCGCCGAGGACGTGGGGCAGCGTCCAACCGGGAAAGGGAAGGAAGCGCTCGCGGGCGCCGGTGGCGAGTAGAAGTCGCTTGTAATGAAGACGCACGATGGCGCCGGTGCGAGTGGCGATGAGTTCGCCGGGCTGGGGCGCGTCAACGACGCGGGTCAGGGGCAAAAACTGGACGCCGTTTGCAATTGGGGGATTGTTGCCGCGCCAAATCTGGCCGCCGGGGGTGGGATTATCGTCGGCCATGGTGACGCTGACGCCGTTTGCCGAGGCGGCCGCGGCGGCGGCGAGGCCGGCGGGGCCGGCGCCGATGATCAAGAGGTCGGTTGCGATCGAGGCGCCCGGGGCAGCGGGAATTCCGGCGAAGGTCTGACAAGCGAGTTGGTGCGCCACGCCGTCAACCGTGGCGCGGCACTCAAAGCACACGCCCATGCCGCAGAGCGGGCCGCGACTTTCGCCGGAGACCGAACGGCGCGTGGGTATGCCGTGGGCAAGCGCCTCGGCGGCCAGCGAGTGGCCGTCGGGAACTTCGAGCGGCGTTCCATTAATGTTGAAGCGCATGGCCATTGGAAAAACGATGCGGAAGATACGGTTCGGGTGGAATGGCGCTGGGAGTCGCGGTGATATGGTCGGCGATTAACTCGCCAGTGGCAAGCGATGTGGTGATGCCGAGGCCTTCGTGGCCGGTGGCCAATAAAACATTCTCCGACCAGGGCCCGATCAGCGGGAGACTGTCGGGTGTGGCGGCGCGGAAGCCGGTCCAGACGCGCAGCGCGGAGAGCGACGGCAGCGCGGGCATGTAGAGCGCGGCGCGGCGCAGCATGCGGGCGAGAAGGGCGTGATCCACGGTGGTATGTTCGGCGTCGAACTGGCGGGAGGAGCCGATGAGGATCTGCCCGGTGGCGCGGGGCTGGGCGTTGAAGGCGACCGAGTCGCCGTCGTGAGAATGGGCGCTCTTGAGGTAGCCGAGCTCGACGAGCTGATGATGCAGCCAGCCGGGGTAGCGGTCGGTGATGACCAGGTGGCCTTTGCGCGGACGAATGGGAAGGCCGGGCGTGAGCGCGCCGGCGCCGGCGCCGGCGGCGTTGACGACGTGGCCGGCGCGCAAGCTGCTCAGATTGGTGACGGGCGGGGCGAGCGTGACCTTGATGGCATTGCGCTCGAGCAAAAAGCGCGCGGCGCAGGGTGGGTAGACAACGGCGTCACCGGGGACGAGCAATCCGCCGCTGAGCGGGGCGCGGAGGTTGGGTTCGGCGGCAGCGAGCCCGCGCGGGTCGAGGATCTCGGTGGCGACGCCGCGAGCGGCATAGTAGGCGTGCTTGCGGCGGACTTCATCCATTTCGGCGGCCGTGGTGGGATCGTCGTCGGCGACCCAGATGGTTCCGCTCGCGGTGTACTCGACGGACCTGGGCAGGTCGCGCACTAACGCCTGCCAGAGTTGTTGCGAGTAGCGGGTGAGAGCGAACTGGGCTTCGGAGTCGTCCATGACGACGATGTGGCCCATGCCGGCGGCGGTGGCGCCGCCGCCGATACCGTGGGCATCGAGGACTTCGACGCGCAATCCGCGGCGGGCGCAGGCGTCGGCGCAGGCGGCGCCAACGATGCCGGCACCCACAACGATGACGTCAGGCAGCGGCATCGGGTTTAGGCGAGCGGGATGCCGTCGCGGAAGGGATCGTGGGGATCGCGGAGGAGGGTGGCTTCGGCGGTGATGTAGGCGCGTCCGGTGATGCTGGGGTAGAGGGCGCCGTCGCGCAAGGTGACGGTGCCTTCGAAGATGGTGTCAAGGATGCTGGCCTGGCGCCAAATTTCGCCTGGGCGCAGTTTGCCGTCGGCGTGCAGGCAGGCAAGTTTGGCGCTGGTGCCGGTGCCGCAGGGCGAGCGGTCGTAGGCCTTGCCGGGGCAGAGGACGAAGTTGCGGCCGGCGTGGCTGAGCTCGATGTGATCCACCTCGGGGTGGGCGCGGTTGATGGCCTGGCGCACGGCCCAGGCGAAGTCGGTGAGTTCGTCGACGTGAGCTAGATCTATCACGCTCGGATACTCGACCAGGTAGAACCAGTTGCCGCCCCAGGCGATGTCGCCGGTGACGGTGCCGTGACCAGGGACTTCGACCGCGACGTTGGCGGCGGAGCGGTAGCTGGCGACGTTGGCGACGGTGACATCGCCGGAGGCGTGGAGCACGGTTTGCACTTCGCCGACCGGGGTTTCGATGCGGTGCGAGCCGGGGGCGATGCGTTTGAGATACGCGAGCGAGGCGATGAGGCCGATGGTGCCGTGGCCGCACATGCCAAGGTAGCCGACATTATTAAAGAAG
>JANWLQ010000094.1 GCA_025450725.1 Terriglobales bacterium | reverse complement strand
GTGCACCGGTCGGGGGATCCCAACTTGTTGTTGTACAAGGACACAATCAAGTACATGTTTAAGGCCGAGGACGAGAAGAAGAACTAGCGGCAGTTGGCGTGACCGCAGACATGCCTGACTCCGCACCATTTTCCGGTCTGCGCACGCCGCGCCCGATGCGCCGCGGCGTGGTGCTGCTGCCCTCGCTGTTCACCGTGGCCAACCTGGGCATGGGCTGGATCGCGATTCAGCAGACGGTGCTCGCGCTGCAGACCTTGGGTACGACGGGCGACCCGGCGACGATGCTCGACACGGCGGCCAAAGCCATCGGCTGGGCGATTCTGCTCGACGGTCTCGATGGCCGCATCGCGCGCATGGCCAACGCCACGAGCGCGTTTGGGCGCGAGTTCGACTCGCTCGCCGATGTCATTAGTTTCGGCGTGGCGCCGGCGCTGCTCGCCTACGTGTGGGGCCTGCGGTTTCTCGCGGTTTCGCCGGCGGTGGGGCTGGGGCTGAACCGGGCCGCGCAGATCATCGTTTTTCTGTTTGTGGTGGCGGGGGCCGCACGGCTGGCGCGATTTAACATCGCGACCAATGACAGCCATCCGTCGAACCCAGGGAGACCGGGCAAGCGCTATTTCGTGGGCATGCCCATTCCGGGCGCGGCCGGCGGCGTGGCCGCTGTGGTGCATTTTTTCGCCTCGCCGGCTTTTTATTTCACGACCACCAACGTGTCGCCAACCGGCGCGGTGCTTTGGCTTCTGTTCGTGCTGGCGCTGGCGTCGCTCATGGTCAGCACCTGGCGGTTTTATAGTTTCAAGGAGATTGACCTCGGGCGGCGGCATCCCTACGTGTTTATGGTGGTGTTGGCGGCGCTCATGGCGGGACTGTGGTTCTACTCGGAAGTGGTGCTCCTGGCCGTGGTGGTGCTGTACGTCGGCTCGGCGCTCACCTGGCGCATGACGTATTACTTGCATCGCTGGCGCCGGGTGCAGGTTTGAACTCTTATCGCATTGCGATTGTCGGGGCCGACACGCTGCTGGGCAAGGAGTTGGGAACGGTGCTGAACGAGCGGCATTTCCCGGCGCGGTCCACCGCATTGTTGCAACTCCCGGGGGCGGGCGCAGTGGCGGAGACGCAGGCGCGCAGCCTGACCGAGTTCGCCGATGAAGCGATGCTGCTCGATCCGTACCGCCCCGAGGCGCTGGCCGAGGCGGATGTCGTCTTTTTTGCGGAGCCGCCGCCAGCGCCGGTGGAGTTCCCGGGCATTGCCATTCACCTCACCGGCGACGACGAGACCGCACCCCTGACCGGCTTTTCGGCCGCACGGCATGAGACCAAGCGGGCACAAGTCGCCCACCCCGCCGCCCAGGCGTTGGGGCTTATCGTGCCGTTGCTGGGCCGCGCCGGCGCCCTCGAGGTCGCGTCCGCCTGCGTGTTCGAGCCCGCCAGTGAGCGGGGCCTGGCCGGGATCCAGGAGCTCGAGCAGCAGACGGTGCGCCTGCTGGCGCTGCAGTCACAACCGCAAACCGTGTATGACTGCCAGGTAGCGTTCAACTTACGCGCGCGGCTGGGGGAGCAGGCAAAACCCCGGTTGCAGGACGTTCGTAACCAAGTTGAGCGCCAAAGCCGGCGGCTTCTTGGCAGCGAAGCTCCCCCGGAGATGGCGGTGCAACTGATTCAAGCGCCGGTTTTTCACAGTTGCGGGTTGGCGCTTTACGTGCGCTACGCCGCGCCGGCGCAATTGCAACTGGACAACGCCAGCGAATGGATCAACGCCGGCATGGGCGAGCCCGATTTGCTCGATTGCGCCGGGCAGGATGCGATTCAGGTTGGTCCGCCGCACCCGGCGGGTCACCGCGGGTTCAACTTATTTCTGACACTCGACAATCTTCGCCGAAGAGCGCGCAGCGCGGTGGACGCGGCGCTGGCGGCGCTGGTTACGGTGGCGCTGGTCGCCTCCCTGGGCCTGATCGGCTGCGGCTACCACATTGCGGGTCACGGCGGCGTGATTCCCGCGGCCACGACCACGGTGGCGGTCTTGCCATTCGCCAACCATACCCGCCAACCGCAACTTTCACAGGCGGTGAGCGCCGCCGTGGCGCAGGAGTTCGCGCGGCGCACCCATTATCGGGTCGAGCCGGCATTGACGGCGGCCGACGCGAACGGGCCGGTGGTCGCGCTCCACGGCGATGTGCTCAGCGTCGAGCTCAATCCGGTGACCTTCGACGCCGCCAGCGGACGGGCCACGACGGTCGAGGTCGTGGTGCACCTGAAGGCATGGCTGGAGACGGTGGCGCCGCCGGGCGGCAAGCCGATCGAACTATTCCGGAACAATGACATGGTGTTCCACGACCAGTACGAGATCAGCCTGCAGCAGCAAAACTTCTTCGAGGAGGACGCTACCGCGTTCGCGCGCCTGAGCCACAGCATTGCGCAAACGCTGGTGGCGGACATTGTGGAGGCCTTTTGAGCGGGAAACCGGTGGCGCCGCATGCGGTGGTCACACTGGTGGGCGATGAAAGCTACTATCGCGACCGCTACCGGGCCGAGCTCGCCGCGCGCATCCCCGAATCGGAGCGCGATTACGCCTGGTTTGACGAGGACCTCGCCTCGACACCGCTCGACGACATTCTCGACCGCGCCCGCACGCCGTCTTTAATGGCGCCGCTGCAGGTCTTTTACGTGCGCGGAGTGAAAGAGCTGTTCGGACGCGGAGAGAAAAAGCACGGCAAGTTTCCCGGGAATGTCGAAGCATTCGCAGCGCAATCAGCGTCGCCGCCCACGGCGGCACTGGTTTTCGTGGCCGACCATCTGCACCTGCCAGCGGACCGGCAACGGATGTCGCTGGAGGCGAAGTCTCGTCTGCAGCGGATCGAAGCCACACTGGGCGCCTGCGGACCGATCATCGAATGCGCCCGCCCGGCGGCGGCGCAAGCGGTGGCGATAGCGCGCCAACTGGCGAGCGACCGCCATTGTGAATTGGCGCCCGAGGCGGCGCGCCAATTGGTCGAACTGCTCGACGGCAACCTGGGCCTGATCAGTGTCGAGATCGAGAAGCTGTGCCTGCATGCGCTGCCGGGTAAAGCGATTGGGCAGGAGGCGATCGCCAGCCTGGTCGCGGGTTCGCGAATCGGTTCGGCCTACGAATTGGTCGCCGCCATGGCAAAGGCGGAGCGCGCGCGCTGCCTGGCCGCGCTCGGACGCATTTGGGCGGATGAGGGCGAAGCCGGCGCGATCGGCCTCGTCTTCCAGCTCAGCCGCGCGGTGCAAATGGCCCTCATCCTGAAGCAGGAGCGGGTCAGCGACCGCAACGGCATCTACCGCGCGCTTCCGGAAGGGCTGCGGCCGCCGGGATTCGCGGCCGACACCATTTTGGCGCTGGCGCGCTCGATGCCGCTGGCGAAATTGCAGCAAGCGTTGCAGCTACTGCACGCCGCCGACGTCAAGCTACGCTCGACCCCGCCCTCGCCCCGTTTGGTCTTCGAGCAAGTTGTGCTCGCATTGACTTAAACCTGGACGGCCGCTGACAATACGGCCCGCACCTGGTCGGGCGGACACTCGCCCTCGGCCATGGTGGGTGAGCCGCCACCGCGTCCGCCGACGGAGGCGAGCGCCGCCCGCAGGCGCTGGCCGCAATGGGCGTCTACTTCCGCTCCGCGCGCCATGACCAACCGCCCGCGGCCGTCTTCGACCACACCCAATATGGCCAGGCATCGGGGCGCTTGAGCGCTGAGACGAGAGGCGACGCGCCGCGCGAAGTCGGCGCCGCGGCCTTCCAAGACTTGCGCGACCACGAATGGGCCGCCCGCGTCCTGCACGGCCAAACTTTGGGCTTCGCGATCGGCCAGTTCATCCTGTGCGGCGCGCACCTGCTTCCGCAATTCCTTGACCTCGGCCTGCATACGCGCAGCCGCCGCCGGCAGCTCGGCCGAGGCGGCCGACAACTGGGCGGAGAGCGTCTGCAGCACGGCGAAATCGGAAGCGGCGGCGCGCGCGGCGCGCAAGCCGCATACAAATCCAAGACGGAGGCCGCCTCGTACCCGCTCGACACCGCGCAGCAACAGCCCGCCAATCTGGCCGGTGGAGCGCACGTGGGTCCCGCCGCAAGCGTTCAAATCGCAGTTATCAATATCTATGAGACGCATTGGGCCGCCGCGTTCAGGCAGCTTGCGCAGAGCGCCGGAGGCGAGCAGGGCTTCGGCTTCCTCGCGCTCGACAGCGCGGATACGAACCGGACGATCCTCGGCGATGATCCAGTTGGCGGCCTCCTCGACGCGGCGCAGGGTCGCCGCATCGAGTGCCGGCCTATCCAGGTCAATAGTTGCGCTCTCCTGGCCCAGGTGAAACGACACAGTAGGCGCGCCGCACTCACGCAGCAACACGGCGGAGAGCAGATGCTGGCCGGAGTGCTGCTGCATGTGATCGAACCGGCGACCCCAATCGATTTCGCCCTCGACCTCGGCGCCAACGACAAACGCGCCGGCGGGGACTCCCTCGAGCCGGTGCCAGATCACGCCGTCGGCATCCTCCTCGACATCAAGCACCGCGGCGCGCGCGCCGCCGGCGCCACGGAGCTCACCGCGGTCGCCGGGCTGGCCGCCGCTGGCGGGATAAAACGCGCGGTGGTCGAGGGCGATCTTGAGAGCGTCAGAGCTCGCGATCGCGGCGACGCGTGAATGAAATTGCCGCAGCTCGGAATCGTGATAATACAAATGTTCGGTCATGCCAGTTCCGGGTTGCCCCACCGCCGCCAGGCCCAGTAGGCGGGCAGGCCGCTGAGCACGAGGGCGCAACCGGCGAGCGCCGCGCCCGGACGCGTCAGCAACATATTGACCAGGAACCAAGCGGCGATGGCCAAAAAGAGGATGGGCGTGACCGGGTAGCCCCACATGCGGCAGGGACGCGGCAGGTCGGGGCGGCGGCGGCGGAGCACGATGACGGCGGCGATCATGAGAGCGTAGAACAGCCACAGCCCGAAGATCGCGTAATCGAGCAACGTTTCATAACTGCCGGAGAGGATGAGCAGAGCCGACCAGACGCCTTGCGCGACAATGGCGAAGGTCGGCGTGTCGTAACGCGGATGCACGCGGCCGAAACGCCGGAAGAAAAGTCCGTCGCGAGCCTGGGCAAAATAGACGCGGGGCGTGGTGAGGAAACATCCGTTGATCGAACCCAGAACCGACAACAAAATAAGCAGCGCGACAACGGCGCCTCCCGAGGCGCCAAACACGCGGGCGGCGGCGTCGGCGCCGACATGGCTGCTGCCGGCGATTTCGCCGATTGAAAGCACATGCAGGTAGGCGAAATTGGCGAGCAAGTATAAGGCCCCAACGGTTAGGGTGCCCAGGATGAGAGCGCGGGCGATGGTGCGTTGGGGATTGCGGATTTCGCCGGCGACGAAACTGAGCTGCACCCATCCGTCGTAGGCCAGAAGACAGGCAATCAGGGCGACGCCGAAGCTCGAAAATGAGATGGCGGTGGCTGGGACCGGGACGGTGGCGGCGGCGGTTAGCCGGTGGGCGAAGAAAATGGCCCCGGCAACGATGATGACAATGCCCGCGACCTTGGCCAGAGTGAGGCTGTTCTGAACCAGGGCGCCAAGGCGAACACCGCGGATATTGATCCACGTGAACAGAGCGAGCACGGCGAGGCTGAGCGCGCGCGACTCCCAGTTCCCGAGTGGAGTAAAGTAGCCGACGTAGAGCGAAAACACCACTGCCAGCCAGGCGACCTGGCCGCTGCGGCCCACGGTGAACAGCGACCATCCGCAGACAAAGGCCGCCGCCGGTCCGTAGGCTTCGCGAATGAAGACGTACTGTCCGCCGGTGGCGGGAAGGGCGGCACTCAGTTCGGCGCAGCCGAGAGCGCCGAGCAAGGAGACGCCGCCGGCGACGATCCACGCGGCCATGATCCAGACCGGGGAGGGCAAGCTCTGGGCGATGAGGTTGGGGACGAGAAAAATCCCCGCGCCGATCATCATGCCGACAACAATGGCGGTCGAGTCGGTCAACCCCAGGCGCCGCGGCAGTTCGGCGTTGGACACGGTTGGGACTGAAGTCGTCGCCATGGCAGCTATGATATTCCGTTTACGGGGTGAGCAGGAGCTGGTGGGCGCGGTGCCGGGCGACAGCGGCAGGAGTGAACCAGAGTGGCAAGGCGAGACCACGGAGGTACGGCAGGAACTGGTCGCGATAATGGGGATTGAAGATCTGGCCGCTTTCGCCGGCGACCAGGTTCAAGGTCGAGCGATCCCAGTCGCCGAGATCGGCCACGAAGCGCATGCTCGGGCCCAGGTCACTGGGATCGCCCAACCATGTGTTGCGGGCCTGCTTCACGGTCAACGGGCTGCCGTTAATCTCGACCGGACCCAAATCGGCGTAATCGCGGACCAAAGGCAGGTGGGAGAACACCGGGTGCGGCACGCGCAGCGTCTCGAAGCGCCCCCAATGCAATTGCGCCGGCTGCAGGGTGAACTCGCCGACAACGTTGGCCAGGGAATCGAGCAGCAGGTCGTCCCAGGTTTGGCCGGAAGGCAGCCACTGCGGCGGATGAGCCGCGAGCAGCCATTGCTCGAAGACGGTTGACTCGTGGTGGTCGTACTCGCGCGCCAATGCCTCGCCGAGCTTGGCGGCGAGAATGCGGTGCAGAAATTCGTGGCGTGTCTGAAAGGCCAGGGTCGGCGCCAGCGAGGTGTGCCCCATCGCGCCACGGAACCCGCGCAACAGGGCCAGCGCCTGAAGCGTCGAGGCCGGCAACACCACGCCGCGCGCCCGCGCCGCGACACCGGCGGCGACAATCGCCTGGGCGAAGTCGCGGTCTTGCTCGGAGATCACATCCTGCTGGACGCGGCCCATGGCGCTGGCATTCCAGCGCGGCAGCGCATCCAGGAGCTGCTGGATGCGGCGGGTGCGGTTGGGCGCACCCCAGTTGGTGGTGATGGTATAGGGATAGTCACTGGGCGTGACCCGGCCGTTGGCGGTGGCGAGCAGGCCGGCAGGCGGGTCCAGGGAGTGGGGCAATTGCGGGAACGGCACAAATCCGTGCCATTCGAAGCGTGGATCGGCGGCATCCACCGGTACCGATCCGTCGAAACCATGGCGCACCGGCACCCATCCGGCGCACTGATAAGCGATGTGGCCCTGGACGTCGGCATAGACGAAGTTTTGCGCGGGGCCGGGAAAGCCGGACAGGGCTTGCTCGAACTGGGCAAAGTTTTGGGCATGATCGAGGGCGAGGAAAACATGAACCGATTGCAGCGCGCCCGGCGTATAAAGCGACCAGGCCAGGGCCAGCGTTCCGCCGGCGTCGTGCGCGATGACCGGGCCATGGCGGGTGACCGGAATATCGAACGAAACCGGTGACCCGCCCTTAACCAATATTTGTTCGTGCCAGTGGTCAATGACGGGGTCGTTGCGATAGAGGTCTTGAACGTCGGCGCCTGTATTGGTCACACCCCAGGCGATCGAGTCGTTGTGGCCAATGATGATGCCGGGAACACCGGCCAAGGCGACGCCGGCAACGTTCACACCGGGCGCAGTCAACTGCGCCGCCCACCAAAGCCCCGGCACCTGAAACGGCAGATGTGGGTCATTAGCGAGGATCGGCTTACCGTTGAAACTGCGGCTGCCGGAAAGGACCCAGTCATTGCTGCCGCCCTGCAACGGCGCGGGCGCCACTGTGGGAGCGGCGAACACGGGCAGGGTCGGGAGGCGACGCACGCGGGGCGGCGTGATGACCGGCACGCCCGGTACCAAGTCCCAGGGCGAAAGAGTGGGGTACAGCTCCGCCGCCAGCGTTGGTCCGAGTTGCGCGGTGATGCTTTCGCGGCTCAGTTTTTCTTCGTAGCCCGAGCCCAGAACCTGAAACATATAGGCGGCCATGGCGAGACTGTCGCGCGGCTGCCATGGTTCGGGGTTGTAGCGGAGCAGCCAGAACTCAAGCGGAAGGCGGCGTCCGCGGCTGGTGATATAAGAGTTAACGCCGGCGCTGAAGGCCTGGAGCAGGGCGCGATCGCCGGGGTCGAGGCGCGCGGCTTCGGCATCCGCCACACGCCCCAGGCCCAACTGCCGGTTCTTGCGATCGAAGTCAACCGCTTGCGGCCCGAAAATCTCCGCCAGCCGTCCTTCGCCGAGGCGGCGGAGCAGATCCATTTGCCAGAGGCGATCCTGCGCCATGGCGTAGCCTTGGGCGAAGAGCAGATCGTGCAAGTTAGCGGCGGTGATGTGGGGTATGCCGAGTTGGTCGCGGGTCACAGTGACCGGAGCCACGAGGCCGGCCAGAGGCTGCCGCCCATCGAGGCCGGGCTGGCTGGAACGCACGTACCAGTAGAGCAAACCGCAGAGCACGGCGAACAGCAGGAGCACGGCGATCAGAATGTCAAGCGCGAAGCGCAGGCCACGCAACGGCGGCGGCGAGTCAATTTGCATCTTAATTATGCTACTATGCGACCAGAGGCTTTCCCCCCATGGCCGCCCCCGAAAAACGTCTGTGTCCGCGCTGCGGCTCGATCGACATCCACCGTGCCCGAAGGCGCTGGTTGGAGCGGTCGGTGCTGCGTTGGCCGATTGTATATCGGTGCGATGAGTGCTATCGTCGTTTCCGGCCCCGCTGGAAAGATGAGTTCAACCCCGTTCACATCGCTTGACACAGTCATAGTCGTCGCCTACCTCGCCGGGACGCTGGCCATCGGGCTGGCGGCGAAGCGTTTTTTATCGAACATCAGCGATTTCCTGGTCGCCGGCCGGAGCCTGGGCCTGTTCCTGGGTATTGCCACGCTGGCCGCCACCGAGACCGGGACGGTGACGTTCATGTATTACGCCCAACTGGGCTTCCAGACCGGTTTTTCGGCGTTCATCACCGGGCTGATCTCGGGCCTGGTCATGCTCATGGTGGGGTACACCGGGTTCATCATCCGGCGTTTTCGCGCGCTGGAACTGATGACCGTGCCGGAGTATTTCGAGCGCCAGTACAGCCGCGGGCTGCGCGTCCTCACCGGGTGCCTGGTTGCCATCGGCGGCATTTTAAACATGGGCATGTTTCTGCGGGTCGAGGGCAGTTTTCTCGTCATTCTCACCGGGATTCCCTTCCAGTATTTGAAAGTGGCGATGACCGCGATCCTGCTGGTCGAGCTGCTCTACACGGTGGTGGGCGGGATGTTGTCCATCGTGATCACCGATTTCGTGCAGTACGTGGCGCTCAGCGTGGCGACGATTATCGTCACCATTTACTGCGTGGTCGAGGTGGGCTGGCATTCCATGGTGCACGCGGTCAGCCAGCAAATGGGGTCGAGCGGCTTCAACCCGCTGACCAACTCGACCTACGGCGCCAGCTATATTCTTTGGCAGGTGATTTTGTGGACGGCGGTGAACACCTGCTGGCAGACCACGGCGATGCGGACGCTCTCGATGAAGAGCCCGGAGTTGAGCAAGAAGGTTTTTGGCTGGACGGGTTTGATTTTTCTGGGCCGCGGCATGTTGCCGATGGTTTGGGGCATCGCGGCCCTGGCCGCGCTCGGACCGCACTTCGATTCGATGAATGCGATGCCGACCTTGCTGGCGCACCTGCTCGGCCCGGGGGTGAAGGGACTGGTGGTGGCGGGCATGTTGGCGGCGACGATGTCGGTGAACAGCAGCTACCTGCTGGGCTGGAGCTCGATCATTTCGCAGGACATCATCGGGCCGCTGCGCCGGACGCCTCTCAGCTCGCGGGCGCAGATCGCGGTCAACCGGGTGGCGAACGTGTTCGTCAGCGGCTTCATTCTTTGGTGGAGCCTCTGGTACACGCTCTCCGGCCCGCTTTATTTGTACCTCAACCTGACCGCGACCATTTTCCTTTCCGGCACCTTTGCGGCGGTGATTGGCGGTCTGTACTGGAAACGCGCCAATCTTGCGGGCGGATATGCCGCCATGATCGCGGGCGCGGTGGGCACGGTGGGCTACTTCTTTCTGAATCTTCCCGCCACCTATTCCGGGTTCGCGGCGTTTGGCCTGGCGGCGCTGGCCATGGTCGCGGGCACATTGCTGGGCGAGCGCCGGCCGCGACAGGAGAGCGCCCATGTATAACGGTTTCTGGCTGTATTTCTGGATCGCCGCGCTGCTGATCGCCGGGGGCACGTTTGCCGCGATCACCGTCGTGGTTGCGATCAAGGGCGGGGCGGAGCTGATCGCCATGTTCCGATCGCGTAAATAGGGGCGTGCGAAAATAGAGGGGCATGATTCAGACTCTATTTGGGCCGCCGCCTAAGCAATCGCTCTTCGAGCGGTTGCAGCAGAAAGTCGCGGGAGCGGTCGAGAAGACGCGTGACAATCTCGTCGCCCAGGTCGAGGACCTTTTCCAAGGCGCGGTCGAGGTCAGCCCCGAACTGCTGCGCAAGCTGGAGGCAACGCTGGTGGCGGCCGATGTCGGCGCCCGTCCAGCGAAGGAGATCGTGGAACGAGTGAGGATCGAGATCGAGCAGCAGCGCGCGCGCGATACCGCGACTTCCCCCGAGGCGGTGCGGGCCGCCATCAAGCGCGAGCTGGTGCGCATCTTTGACGCCGCCGCCCGCCCTGTGAAGCAAGCCAGTGACGGAAGCCCGTTTGTCATTTTGCTGGTGGGCGTAAACGGCACCGGCAAGACGACCTCGATCGGCAAATTGGCGCAGCGGTACAAAGACGAAGGATTTTCGTCGCTGATCTGCGCCGGCGACACGTTCCGCGCGGCCGCGACCGAGCAAGTGGCGGTATGGGCGCAGCGCGCGGGGGCGGAGTTGATTCAACAGAAGCCGGGCGCCGATCCGTCGGCGGTTTTGTTTGACGCCTTAACCGCGGCCAAGTCGAGGGGCGTCAACTATGTGCTGGTGGATACCGCCGGGCGCCTGCACACCAAGACCAACCTCATGCAGGAGTTGGCCAAGATGCGGCGCACCGCCGAGCGCCTGCTCCCCGGCGCGCCGCACGAAACGCTGTTGGTGCTGGATGCAACCACCGGCCAGAACGGATTGCAGCAGGCCCGCCAATTCACGCAGGCGGCGAACCTGACCGGGCTGATCGTGACTAAATTGGACGGCACCGCCCGGGGCGGAATCGTGGTCGCGATCGCCCACGAACTCGGCCTTCCAGTGCGGTACATCGGCGTGGGTGAGCGCGCCGAGGACTTATTGCCGTTCGAGCCGGGCGCATATGTCGACGCCCTGTTGGGTTGAGGGTGTAGAACAGGTAGGACCACTCCTGGTTTTTTCTGCAGGTCTTCGCTGTATACAACCAGGCAACGTGCGTCGAGCGCCGCTGCAATAATGAGCGCGTCATACCATGAAAGAAGGTAGCGCTCTGCCAGTTGCAGTGCGGCCTGGTAAAGGCCGATATTCGCATCGCCGGTCAGCATCCGGCTGAGCACGGTGGTCAGGTAAGACCCGGCGTCAGCGGCGCTGAGGGGCGCCTAGAAGCGCCGCAGGGCGACGTTCAGAAATTCCTGGACCACCTGAAAACTGATCACGCCGTCGCGAGTGACTAGTGCACGCTCGATTAAAGCCTGTGCGGTCTGCTGCCTCGCGCCCGAGGTCCAGGAAAAACCTAGCGCTCATTCATTTCATCGCGGCTAAATCGTTTGCCGGACCGCGCGTAATCCAGGCGGCGATGGAGCGCCCGGTCGGCGGCCACGTCCGCCGCGCCGGTGTCGCCGCCTTGGCTGAATCACGCAGCCAGGAACGGAAAGCCGCATTGAGCGTTGTCTGTTTCCGCTGGGCCACGGCGCGGGCAGCCTCAATCAGGCGCTCATCGGCGCTCAGAGTGATGTTCTTCATAGCGGATCACACGGTTTTAGTGTACGCGAAACAGTGGCCATGGCTATGATTGGGCTTTCACGGCAACCGCGGCACCTCCCGCCGTGACCAATGAGCGTCCAGCGAGTAGGCCAATGTGGCCGCTAGCATTGCGGTCGCGATAAATTCGCCGAGCCATTCAGAAGTACCAGTGCGAGAGCCAGGGCATGAACATCGTGCGCCCGGACAGCAACCACCTGCCATCGTCCGGATTTTTGCTATTCAACGGGACCTCGGCGTGGAACGAAGCGGAGGCAAAGTTCGGCTTCCGGGGCTTTTCGCTCATCCCGGCCGATACACACATCTTGTCGGGCTCAGGATTTCGGCCGACCTGGGAGCGCGCTAGACGTGCTGGCAAATTGCAGGCCTCGGCCATCACTAAATCGTAAATACCGCACGATCCGAAAGCTTCCTCTCGATAGCTGCAACGATCACCGTCAATTCAACCCTCGCGCTTGCTTGAAGTCCCAGGCACGTCGCGATGCCAGCGGTATCCGTGCTGAATCGCTCCTTCAACGCCAGCCGGTAATTCTCATCATGCTCAACGAGGCCATACCCGTGAATATCCATCGGGTCACCGATTAGGGCCGGACTGTGTAGGTGCGAAAATCACAATTCCGTTCGCATGTACGAGTTGCGGCTAACGCTTCGACACGGGATCCAAACACTTCCAGATGCCTTGCGAGCCGATTTCGAAGCGCAGGTCCTGGTCAGCTTTCATGCCCGGTGCCCAACAAAGGACGGGCGTCTCAACGATTCGTCCTGCGCCGGCGCTAGTCGTCGAGCGACCGGTGAAAGGCTCCAACTCGCCGGAAAAGATTGCGCCCGGATAGTGGCAGCAGCTACCTGCCTCAACATGCGCGGGAATGCAGGTACTTTTCGACGCCGCAATCGTCGGCGCGCCGCCGCATTCGGACGTTTCAAAGCCAAACGGCGCGAGGCACTCGGTCGGCGCACCCAGCAAGCGGATTTCGCCAAGGCCGTAACGACGTTCGCCACCAATCCGGAAGACCTTTAGAAAGCTCGTCAGCGCATCGCGCGCGTAAGCGCCGGTAGCCCATACATAACCAGTAAATTCAGTCGGAACCCCTTGGGAGGAGCGAGCGGCAATGAACTCGAGGTCGAAAAGGCCGCCGTCGAGCGCGGTTGCGGTGTCAGACTGGATCGTGACGCGGGCGCGCGATCCCACGAAATCGGCTTCGAAATCGGCTTCGCCGGACCAGGGAAAAATCGGGCTGTCCGCGCGGGCAACGAAAAAGCAGGAAAAACGCAGGTTCGCTTCCACGTGACGGCCTGCCTCGACGTAATCTGGTGTTTGGCCGCTCACGGCTTTGTTGGCTGCCCGGAGCGCCGTCGCCGCAGCCCAGAAATTGCGGGGCGGAAGGAAGTATCGCGTTCGCTGGACCACACCCAGCTTGTGAAAGCCAACGCAGATATCGCTGCATGCGCGGTAACGAAGCTGGTAGCAAGTCCACATGGCGGATTATTTGGTTCGTCCGTGAGCGTACACGTAGATGTAGTCGAGAAAACGGGTCAACAGCATGTGGGCTCGTTTGAGATCGTGCCAACCGTCGATCGCTGGAAGGTTGTCCTTCGATGTAACCGTGATCTCTTGCGATCGCAACAATGATGTTGCCGATTCTTCCAGCGATTCTAATTGAGCCGATCGGCAAAAGGAGAACATTGCATATACCCCGTGGACACGCAGTACCGCGGCAGCCGCGAGTGCGTCGCGTTCACCGACCTTACTGGCGGCAATTTGGCCGGCGGTGGCGGAGGCGAGGTCGAGGTTGATCACTGACTTGGTGGCTCCACTATAGTTATGCGCGCGCGGCCGAGGCCCCGGGTGTTCATGCCTCCCAAGCCGAGGTGGCGCATCAGTTTAAATCCATCATCTGTGACCCGTTCGATATCGTCAAACGAATACGGAATCGCTTCACCTTGGACCGGGTTCAATTGTGGGTTGGCGATGACGACGTCAAACCAAAGCAACGTTGCACGGGGAATAGCTTCGTAGGTAAATAGCGCGCTGTCGGCTGCGGCGCCGGTCGACGGGTTGATCGAGACCAGCGTGCGCACCTCGAGATTGGCATTCACCAAGGTGCAGAAGTTCGCATCGTTCACCACGGCAATTTTCACAATCTCAGGGATCGGCGCCCGCAACGCTTTCCGCTTCCCCGCAATCAATGAATTCCACCCAAAGGTCAATGCGCCTCCAATCATCCAGTTCGGGCAAAACTGGCCGTCTGCGATTTCCATTTCTCCAATGGAAGCGGTGGTTGGACTTTCGGCGAGTTGCCGCGGGCAGGTGATCCAAACCGGGCCCGCCGTGGTGGCGATCGGAAAATAGACAACGTGAGCGGAGCCAATCTGCGCCAG
Organism: Terriglobales bacterium; assembly: GCA_025450725.1. Classification (GTDB taxonomy): domain Bacteria; phylum Acidobacteriota; class Terriglobia; order Terriglobales; family SCQP01; genus SCQP01. The sequence continues at coordinate 6,914 of JANWLQ010000094.1, read as the reverse complement.
GCCCTGTCGGCTGGAGGTTTTTTTCGAATACCCGAAGGCCAGGCAGATTGCGCATTTCCCACAGTGGAGGTCGCCATCTGGGCCGCCCTTTCCCGCGCACACGGATTCAAGCCTCCCGGTGGCGGCGCGGGATACCGGGTCAGCGGCTGCACCTACCGCGGTGACCATGGCGAGCGGTGCCGGCCGCTGCGCCTGCGCCTGGAGGAACGCGTAGGCTCGGCATACGCCGGCGAGACTGGAGCCGGGAATCAGGGGAAGCCCGGTCCCCTGCTCGCGCACCAGCGGCAAGTCGATGTGGGTGAGGTGCTCGCGGCCGCTGCCCACGTGAAGGGGATCGAGCGCGAATAGCCAATGGCGCTTTTCTTTGTATATATCCATCATGGGATCACCAGTTCCAGTTCTGCGTCTGCATCCGTTCGGTCGGCGACGCGCTCGCGCGCACCCTGGAGGTACAGTCGGCAGGTCTCAAAAAACAAACCAGTCTTCATTTGTTGCAGCAAGAATTCATGGTCCTCGGCCGGAATTGCGGAACCACGAAGCTCCACCTCGGCCAGAGCTAGCCAAGCGCCGGCTGCTGGCGTCGGGGAGACGGAATTCACCGGGAATTGCACACGCCACTGCCGCTGTTTATCGGTGAGCCTGGCGAAGATCCCGCGCAGGCTCGCGTCTGTCAGACAACGCTGCAGGATTTGCCAGGTCTTGGCCATGGCCTGTTGCAACATTTCAAGCCTGATGGGAAGGGTAAGGCCGCCCTCGAATTCGCGTGACGTGCGCCGTTCGCAATCGGGACGGAGCAATAAATCGAAGCGGGAAGCGCTGGAGTTGAGGTACTGGAAATCGAATACGCTGGGAACGGCGACGATTTTCATCCCGCCATTTAAATCTTTGAAATGTAGCACTGGCCCTTTCGGGGTTGGGAAATAGCTCTTGATCGCAGGCTGAGCATCGGGCACAAGCGCATAGGGGTGATAGTAGTCCGGCTTGCCAGTACCCAGTTGGAGCGGAATTTGCCAGTTGAACCGATTTCCCTCTTCATCTTTAAAATTAAATGTTTCGCCGTTCGGGTCGGTGCCGGTGAACGTGAGGGAACGCGGCGATTTCAGTTGCCGAAAATTCCGCAGCATTCTCTGCCCGGCATCGAGCACGAGGAACATCGGGTGGTGCTCGTCAAAAAACAGGGCGCCGAGGGAGAACGGCAGGCGGCCCTTAACCTTTCCGAACCGGCGCATAAACTCTTTTTCGATGGCGTCGCAGGCGGGGATGGCGCGATTTGCGGGCACCAAGGCCATGAACACTTGCGGAGTGGCGATCACTTCGCGAAACGGAAAATAGCGCTCGTCGTCGCAACGGTCACCGAATCGCAGGCTGGAATCCGGCTGCGATTTTCCGTCGGGAGTGTGAAGTTTGGTGACGTTCTGCCCGCGTAAATCTTCGAGTTGGCGACGCAAGCGCTCCGAATATTTCTTACCATCGCGCGGAACTCGCGGACGAACGATATGGGCTTGCTCGCGATCACCCTCCTCGAAGAAAAACTCGACCGTCCCCGCGCCCGCGACCTCGCCCTGCCAAATTTCAAACGGGAGAGGAAGGAAATTATTGCTCAATGTGGCGTCGAAAACCGCGCGATGGCGACTTTCGAGCCCGGCGTTCTCGAGCAAAAGCGCCTGGCAAATCGACTGCGAGAATTCCTGGGTGGTCTCCCAAACATCCAAGAGCGTGGACGGAGTCGGTGACTTCGCACAAATCTGGTTGGCAAGATCGTTGATATCGATCACCTTATCCCAGCGCCATGGGTCGCCTGTATCGCTCGGGAATTGATTTACCGTCGCCGGATTTCCAAAAGCGCGCTGGGTATAGAGAAAATAAAAATTCTTTGCCAAATCCCGCTTGGTGCAGTCAGTTCTATCCTCGTATTGCAGCCTGCGGGCAATCGCGATTTCGAGGCAAATGCTTTGGTAACTGTATGCGGTATTTTCGCCCAGACTCTTCTTGATCTCGTCTTCGGTTTCTTTCGTGTCGGCGCAGCAGCCGAGCTCGGCGATTTCGGCTTCAAGGCCGCGGGCCTCTCTAACGAAGAGAGTCCGCACCATCTTGCCATTGAGCCAATCGTGCAGACCGAAGCTGCCAACCAGAAGCGCGCAGCGGCGGTTCCCGTCGGCGATTTCGCTGATCAGCATCGTCTGTCGCGGCCCGTCAGATTCCTCTGCTCGGACCTCTTTCGCATAATCGGAGCGGCGATTTTGACATATGTGGCATATACGGCCATACTCTGCTTTCTCGCGCGAACTACGGAGGCCGCAAATGGAGCACAGGTCGAATCCAATTTTCCAAGACATTTGGCCGGCAACTTCGGCAGCGCGTTTTCCGGTGAGGCTTGCGGCAGCCAATTCCGGGGTGTGGAGCGTTTCAAGCAATTGCGAAAGAAGAATCGTGTCTTGGGTAGCTTCGCTCTGAGCGAAGTGGGGCCAAATCTCGAATTCAGACGCCTTCTCGAAGTCACCTGCCATTTCACCCTTGAGCCAATCGAGGCGCTGCTCATAGCTGGCGCAGTTTTGGGTTGCGGGCAGCAGGAATACGATTGCGTTGTCGTCTTCATAGACGCAATTGCCGAGCAGTTCGTCGTATTCCATTCGCTCCCGGCATTTGGCCCGGGCATTTCGCAGAATCTGGCGCCGGGCGCCGTGGTCGTGCAGGCGCTGCCCGCGTCCGATGAAGCGCACTCCATCCCAGCCCAGGCCCCAGAGCATGAATGGCTTGGTAAGGTCAGAGAAATATTTTTCGCCGTCCTGGCTTTCACCGTGAATTACATAGTGCGCTTGCAGAGCCTTGGTCAGGCTGGCGACGGCATAGGTGTGTTCCCACATCGACGTGTCGTTGCCAGGCCGAGTGGTGTCGCTGCAGCTACTCTCGAATGATTGGCGCAGCGCGGCCAAGAAGTCTCGGCGATCCTGGGCGCTTGGGGTTTTGAACCAGCAGCGATTAAACAGCCCTGGAGTTTCGCCCGACCCTTGGAGATGCAAGAACAGGTCTCGCCGTCGTTCCTCGAGCGATTGCGCCGTGATCGGCGATTCTGCGTCCTCGAATCCGAACACGTTGGAGCGGTAAAATGTTCCGAAATCGCCCCGACACCTGTTGCCGCTTTCATCCCGATTACGATCAGTCTGCTCCCCCGACCAGAGCGGATTATTTCGGTCCTGAGCCGCGTCAAGACCATCCCCGCGCTTGAGCGCGTACTCGTAAACACCGCGTGCTGGATTCACATGGCTTCCGATAACCGAGTTGGGAGAAAGCTCGTCCACGCCTCCTGGTCTTGAGAGGCAAAATTGGGTCTTAAGTTCACTCAAGAGCGAATCGAATCCCGTCAATACTTCGGGCGCAGCCGTTGAAAACGGCTTTTCATGGGGATCGTTTTGCCAATTGCCCTTCTTGGCGTGCCACAACTGGCGGTATTCGACGAAGTCCTGGCTCAACTTGCGAACATCGTGGAGCAGAGAGCAGACTTCGCCTCTCAGTATCCAATCCTTATACGTTTTGAGATTGGAGAGGGCCATGATTTAACCTTGATTTGCCCTTGGGCGGCCGGGGGGTGCAGGTAAGGCCGCAGCCCAGCACCGGCCGAGATTCCAATAGTCTGTATCCGCCAGTTTCAGATCGTTCGCGTTGTTTGGCCAACAGGTCACTTGGCTGATTTCCGCCTTGCACAGACCATTGCCTTTGAGAGTCTTCGACCCGACGCCGAATTGGGTCATCATGGCGGCAATCCAAGAAGAGAGCTTCTGCACCAATGCGCTGCGGTCATGGTCATCGTCATGTGGCAGCGGGGCATAAAGCAGCGCGAATGATCCCTTGGTATCGGGTGGGACGATGCCGAAGTTGGCCAGGGTCGCGCCTTTGCGGGTCTTCCGGCTGTGGGGATTGAAGATTTGCTTGGGTTCGCCGGCGTGTGGGAAAAAAGTCGGGAAAAAGCGCAAGCGGCCTTGATTGAGATCGACGGCGGACACCTCGTCGTCGGTGGTGCGCTCATTTCCGAAGAGGTGGCTGATGAGACCGGCGTCAGCGCCAGTCTCGACGGCGGCAGCGCGCAAAGCGCCTTTCCAGCTTGTGGGACGAACCATAGGGAACAGATACACCCAGTCACGCACGATGGGGCTTTGCTCCGCGTCGGTGTCATCCTTCGAGGAGTACGGAGTTGCCAACGTGAACTGGAAGCGGACAAAGAGCCATGGCAGTTCGATTTCCGCAAAGTCGGCGGCTGAGGGCAAGGCAAAATTTAACGCCCGGATCTCCGCGCCGGCGGGCGGCAGCAGGCGCGGGGGCAACTCCGGTGGGCCTGGTTTAAGTACAGGAAAACGTGCCGCACCCGCGTCATAACAGTGTGGCGCCGTGGCTGGCTGATAGTCTGCCTTCACTTGAGTTGGTTCCCCCACTTGATTTCAGAGGGGGCGATGCGGACTGTAGCGAGCCACCCTTCGATTAATTGCTGTGAGTAGGTGGTGGTGAAATATCCCCAGCTTCGCGGCGGATTCTTGAACGAGAATACTTTCTTGCTCCGACCATCTTTGTGCGTTTCCGGCCAGCCGCGCGCCTCTCTACGCAATGAGTCAAAAGTGTCGTGGATGGAACCGTCGTCGTAGCTGCAATGGAGTTGCTTTGAGTTGGGGCCATTCATCCTTGCCAAGCCCAATAAACCATTCAACGTTTTCCTCTCCGGAGAACCGTCGTCAAGCTGCGTACTATGATCCAAAAAGATCGTTTTCCTTGGGGCAAACCAGAAGCGGTTGAGATTGGGCCACTCCCGCGGATTGGTTTCGCTTCTAGCGCACCTCGCCTTCATTTCCGCAATAAAGGCGTCTTGATTCGGAAGCTTGAATGAGGTTTCTACGGCGAGCAGCCCATAGTCGTTATGCCGCGATTGACCCGCATTGTTGCCCAGTGCTGGCTTGAGCGTGGTACGGCCACCGATCGATCCGTACCGCACGATGACGTCGAGCGATTTGGTCAGCAGATACCGTTCGGCTTCGGTGCTTTCCCGGCCTCGACGAAAATAAAATTCCAAATAGAATATCTTTCCGCAAGTAAGCGGCGATGTTCGAATCGTCTGCTGCGTGCAGGTGCGCGGATCTTTGTCCCAGGCGCGGAGCGCAAATTTGCAGGCGAGCGGCGCCGGCTTCGCACATTTGCCGGCATTTTGGTCGGTGAGGCCGGAACTGCCGAAAAGGAGACAAACGAAACAGGCGGTGGCGAGATCCTTGCAGCGCTCGCTGTCGTGGGTTGGATCGCAGGCGCGGGCGCCGTGTGCGCGAACGATCGCCTCGGCCCACCAACGGATGCCGCCGAGCAGGCTGCTGAGCTGAAGTCTGCTATTTCTCCGCTGGGCATCGCCGGTCCAGATTTCTGTCGCGGCGCGGAAGTGAAAAACCAATGGTGCGTTCATGGTGTTGCCGCCTTGGACGCGCTGGCACTCGTGGCGGCAAAATAGTCGGCCGCGGCGACGGTTTCCGGAGCGGCCCACAGTGTCTCGAATTCCTGCTGGAAGAGCTTGAGAATATCGTTCTCGGCGCCGTGGCCATGCGTGAGGTGCAGGGCGGTCGAGTCGCGCCCTGACTCGCCCAGCAGTCGCAGTCCAATGATGGCTTCTCTTCCGTCAAGGTGGTGCGCCCAATAGCGCAGGGTTGCAGAATAAAATCGCACCTCCATGGAAAGATTGGACGACGCCAATTGCAGGTACCTGCGCGCCATCACCTCGATCTCCGCCGATTCGAGGTCCGCAAGGTTGGCGCCGGCGGCTGGGTTGACGAGCCGAACGTTGGCCAGGACGTGTTCGGTGTAGGGGTGAATCAGGAGGATGCGGGCGCTGATGTGGCGATGGCCGCTGAGACGCTCCATCTGAAATTTCTCGAATGCCGAATAAATGGTGGCGCCACTCACTCCCACGTAAGCGTAGGCGGATTGTATGCGCCGGAAGTCAGCGGCATCCCGGTCATAGGCGGGAATCACATCGGCGACTTTCCCGAGCACCCGCGCCAGCCGCGCCAGTTTCATCATCCACAGACCGATGCCGCACAGGGCGACTATGGTGGCAACGCGGAGCCAGACCGGGCCATCCAGGATGGCGGCCACCGAGGCGAGTATCCCCACCACGGTAACGGTGGTGTCACGCAACCACTGCAATCGGCTCACAGAGACTCCTTGCGCCCGCTGTCCAATATTGTACGCTTACGCTGAGATGGCAACCAGCCCCCCAGTGATGGTGCGATGCCAGCCGCCCCGGCGGGCAGACACGATGCTGCGGGTCAGCTTGCGGCTGCGCGGCGCGGTTACCGCGCCCTGGACGCACCGCGGAAGCCTGTTGCGCGGGGCGCTGGGGACGGGACTGTCCGCCGCCTGCGGCGGCGCTGATGTCGCCGGCAAACACGTGTGCGGGCGATCCGACTGCGCGTACGCGCAAGTGTTCAAGCCCGGCGCACCACCCCCGTGTATACTCCGCCCACCGCTTGACCCGGCAGCCACGTTCGGACCCGGCCACGATCTGGATTTCGAGCTGCGCCTGCTGGGCCGCGGGCGCCGTTACATCGGCGAGGTCGCTGCCGCCTGGAGATCTGTCCACGAGGTGGACGGCGCCGAAGTCGCCGGCGCCACGGTCACGATCGTCGGCGACCGTGACCTCGGGCTGGCGCCGGGATCGATGGACGAACGCGGGTTGACATTGAACTTTGTGAGTCCGACCGAGTTGAAATACCGCGGGACGCATGTGGACGTGCCCGACCCGGAGGCGTTGGTGGCGGGTGTTTGCGGCCGCATCGCCGACCTGTGCCGCGCCTACGGCGATGCCCCGTGGGACGCCGACCATGCCGCCATCCGCCGACTGGCGTCCGCCGTAGTCTGGCAGGTGCTGGAGGGCGAAAGGATGCGGC
>JANWLQ010000093.1 GCA_025450725.1 Terriglobales bacterium | reverse complement strand
GAGGCAGGTTTCTTGCTGGCGATCATTTGCCTAATCTGATCGGCTTGCTGTTTTTGCGAGGCAGCGAGCTGATCGGCTTGCGAAGCCATGTCGGCGAGGCGGGTCCCGGCGCTCTGCTGCTGCAGCGAGCTCAGGGCCTCGCGCGCCTGGCGCAATGCGTCGGCGGCCTGGCGGGCGCTGGCCGGGCTGCCGTTTTGCGCGGCGCGCTGCATGGCATCAGCCGCCTGGCGCATGCGGTTGGCGGCGGTCTGCGCGGCGGATTGGGAAGCCGACTGCGATGACGCTCGGGAGGAAGAGGACTGTGAGGACTGGCCTGAAGACGATTGTGACGATGACTGGCCGGACTGGCCCGACTGGCCGGATTGCTGGCCTTGGGACTGGGCCATTTGCTGCATTTGTTGTTGCAGTTGCTCGGCTTGGCGGCGGAGCAAGTCCTGCTGCCATTTTTGCTCGGCGGTTTGGGCGCCGTTGTTGTTGTGCTGTTGGGCAAGCTGCTGCTGGCGCTGCGCAAGATCGTCGAGCTTCTTCAAGGTGTCGTCAATCTGCTGGGCCTTCTGCTCGGAGCTCGAGGCCTGCTGCTGAGTTTCGTACTGATTCTTCTGGGTGTCGAGTTCGAGATCAAAGAGGCTGGCGAGATCGCGCGCGGCGCCGCCCCCACCGCCACCACCGCCGCCGCGAGCGCCGAAGGCTACTTGGATTTGGCGGAAGGTGGCATCAGCGCGGAGAAGAAATTGCAGCGCCTTTTCCTCGTTGGGAATGGCAGCGGACCACTTCTTGTTTTGCAGGCTCTCGGATGAGGGCGCCATGGCGGTGGCGGCGGCAACCATATCCTTTTGGAAATCGCTGAAGGCATGGTTTTCGTCGGTGAGCTCGCGCGAGTCCATGCGGCCGGCGAGCGAAAGCGCCTGATCGTGAAGAGTTGATTGCGACTGGCTGAGGAGCTTGGCGGTGTCGGCGGCGAGTTGGGCGCTGGCAGTATTGTCGTTCTGTTGGCGGAAGGTGGCGGCGATAATCTCCTTTTCGCGGTCGGCGAGTTGGGCTGATTGATTGCCGCCGCCGCCACCGCCGCCTCCGCCGCCTGATTGTTGCGATTGGGAGAATTCGCGCTCGAAGGGGTCGGCCTGGATGAAGAACATGTCGGACCGGGATTGGGAATTACCATCCTGCGCAGAAGCGTAGACGCTGACCAGGTCGCCGGGCTGGGCTTTGAAGTCTTCGAACGAAATTACGGTGTGGCCATCGGCCTGTTTCGCGCCTGGGTGGGAGAGCATGTCCACCGTCTTTTCGGGTCCGCCATTGACCGAGTAATGAAGCGCCAGATTCTTGAGGCCGAATTCGTCGCTGGCCTGGGCGGCGACGGTGACTTCCTCGATGGGCGAGGCGCGGTAGTCGCGCTGGGGACGAACGATGGCAACCTGCGGCGGAGCGGGCGGAGGCGCGGCGATGAAGAAGTCCTCGGAGAGGCGGGTCGGCTGCGAATCAACGTTGGCGGCGACGTGATAGACGCCGTCTTTTTTCATTTCAATGGTGCCGCGGTAGCTGCGCGGCCCGAGCGGGGTGAGCGAAACAGTTTCGCCGGAGTCGAGTAGCAGGGTGCCTGAAGGCAGCGGCTGATCGGTGGTCAGCGTGAGCTCCGCCTTGGTGCCGGCGACGGCGTGGAGATCGCCGGCGTGGGGATCGGACCTGGCGGGAAGGCCGGTCCAGGCGGGATAGTGATAGGTAACGGCGATGGAGCGGACAATCGGGAGGTCGCGCACGCGGATGTGGTAGGTGGGCGAACGCATGGCGCCGGCGACGACGTAATAGTCAACGTCTTCGGGAAGGCCGGCGAAGAGGTACTGAAAGCCGGGGCGGCCGGGGTTCATCGGCGCGGCCTCCCATTTAGCCGTGCTTTGGTAACGGGCGAAGATGCGGGGTGAGGCGAGACCCTGGAGGGTAGCGGTGATGGCCTGGTCGCCATGGCGGCGCACGGTGATGTTGCCGGGACGGACGGTGAGCGAGTAGAGCGGCGCGGCGTTGGCGTGCCGGCCGGCGTAGAGGAGACGCGCGCCATAGCCCCAGTATCCGGGGGCAATAAAGAGCAGCGCGAGCGCGGCGAGCGAGACGCCGGCGGCGGCGCTGAGCGCCAAGAGGCGCGACCGCGGAACGAATTGTTCGACCGGGGCGGAGTGGTCGAGCGTGTCGGCGGCAAGCAGCTCGGCGAAGGGGTGGTCGGGGCCGGCGGTGGCAAAGGTGGTGAGGCGCTGTTCGAAGTCGGCGTGGTCGCGTTCGGCGCGGGCGATGGCGGCGGCACGGGTGAGGCTGCGCCATTGTCGAATCGCGGCGAAGGTGGTGACGCCGACCGCAGCCAGCAGCACCATTCGGGCGACGAGCAAGCTGGCGCCGGAGAAGGCGTAGAGATTGGTAATGGCGATTGCGGCGACGGAAACGACGAGGGCGGTGGCGAGGATCACGGCACCGGCGCGAGCGCGCACCTGGGCCCGCATCCGGCGCTGGACGTTGGTTAGATACTCGTCAAGAGATTGGCGCGAGTTCATGACAACTCCTCCTCGCGGTGGACAGCGAGGTAACGGCTGGCGACGATGGATTCGACGACGACCGCGACCAGTAATAAGAGCATTATGTACCACCACAGACTGACCGGGATCGGCGCGGCTGCGGTGGCGATAGTGGATGACTGCGGCGACAGGTTGTTGCTATGCCACAGTGCCAGGGTCTCGGTGGGAATGGCAGCGAGGTCGGATTCGCGGCGGTCGGGGTTAACCGCAGCGAGACGCTGCGAACGGTTGGCGAGGGTGAGCAGGTAGAAGCCCTGCTCAGGAGACTGAATCGGCCAAATACCAGCGGCGGACTGGCGCTGGCCACGGGGATTGACCAGTTGGACAATGGGGCTGGTGTCGGAGCGGTCGGCCAGGGTGTGGGTGGTTTCGCGAATGAAGGCGACGAAGTTTGGGTTGAGCGGAAAGTCGTTAGTGAGGTTGTCGAAACCGGAGGTGAAAAGAACGACGTGGCCCTGGCCGACTTCTTTGGTCAGCAAGAGCGGGGTTTGATCGTCGAGGGAGGCGAGCACGCGAGCCCCCGAGGCATTCACCTGGGCGGCGAAAAAGAAGCGTGACGTTTCCCAGCCGGGGTAGGCGGTGGTGGCGGGCTGGGTGGCGAAATTCTTCGATCCGCGCACGGTAAAAAAAGGCAGCGCCTCGGTGGCGGGCGAGGCGGCGACGAGCAGGCCGCCACCATTCGTCACGAAGGTAGTCAGGGCGCTGGTAAAGTTCGCGGGGAGCGAAGGCAGGCCGGAGAGGACGACGAGCGAGTAGTTCGCGAGGTTGGTGCCGGCGGCGGAGCCGAGGCTAACGGAGTTGACGATGAAGGCGGGATTGTCGGCGGTGAGCGCGGTGGTGAAATAGAGGGGAGAGCGCGCATCACCAGCGGCGTGGACGAAGAGCACGCGCTCGGGGTCGGTGCGCTGGATGGCGAAGTAGCCGGCATTGTCACTGGCAAGCGCATCTGCCGCGACTGGCGCGAGGTGAATTTCGCCGCGCGTCCATCCATAGGGAACTACGACGGAGTCGAATACGGCGGTGGCGCGTCCGGAGGCGGGAACATGTACGGTTTGGGTGGCGATGGTTTGGCCGTTGAGGAGGAGACTGACCGAGGCACTAGCAGCCGGAGTGTTAAAGCCGGCGATTGTGGCTTCGATGCGCGCGGGTTTTGTCTCGCGGGGCGAGCCCCAGAGGCGGTCGGGGGCATGGATCAAGGCTACCGTCCAATTGGGAGCGGCGGCACTGACGTTGTGGAGGTCGAGCGAGACGTTGGACGGCAGGGCGAGGTCGGAGAAATTGGCGGGCAGGTTGGAGACCTGCATATCACTGTAGAGATGCACGGTGAGGGGGAGCGGACTTTCGGCTGCCAGGGCGCGGATGCCCCGGGCCAGAAGGCCGAAGTCGGCGTGCCCGAAACCGGGTGTGATGCCGCTGATGGCCGCCTGGAGGGCCGAGGAATCGGCGGTGGGGCGGGTGACAATTTCGAGCCGGTCACCCAGGGCCGCAATCTGCCCCTGGGCCGAGGAATTGGATCGCAGGGTAGCGACGGCCTGGCTCTGGGCGTCAGCCAGGCGGGTGCCGGCTTGCATGCTGAAGGAGTGGTCTATTACATAGAGGTGCCGCTGCTGGGAGAGAGCGCGGTTGGCGGGGCGGAGGATGTAGGGATTGGCAAAGGCCAAGGCGAGCAGCGCGAGCAACGCCAGCCGCAGAGCGAGGAGCCAGAAGTAACGCAGCCGGCGGTGGCGCATTGAGCTTTGGGTGCGCACCTCGAAGAACATGAGCGAGCTGAAGGGCTTGGGCGTGGTGGTTTGACGGCGCAGTAAGTGCAGGTAGAGGGGCGCGCCCAAGGCGGCGAGAGAGGCGAGGAAGAATGGAGCGAAAAATCCCATCGCCGGTGTTCAGTTGCGTCCTTGCCGCAGGGTGAGGTACTCGCGCAGGGCGAGGTCGAGCGGGCGATCCGTGGGTAACAGAAAATAATCGAGGCCGGCGCCCTGGGCGCGCTGCTTCAGCTCGGCGAGGTGGGCATCGAGTTTGGCGCGGTATTCATGGCGGGCGTAGTCGGGCGTGGCTTCCATGCGTTCGCCGGTTTCCAGATCCACAAGCACGGCCGCGTCGCCGAGGTCGGGCACGAATTCGCCAGGGGCGAGAAGGTGAAAGAGCACGACTTCATTGCCATGAAACCGCAGCGGCTCAAGCGTGTGGATGATGAGCTCGGGTGGGGCGTAGAAGTCAGAAATGATGACGGCCAGGCCGCGGCGGTGGAGGAACTCCTGAAAATGCGCCATGGGAAGGGCGTAGTCGGTGCGGGCGGCGGGGGCGGCGCGTTCGAGCGCGGCGAGGACGCGCTGGAGCTGGCCGGTGCGGGTCGAGGGGCGGATGAAGTCGCGGATGGTGTCGTCGAAGACGATCAGGCCGGCGGCGTCGCGCTGGCTGCGCACGGCGAGATAGGTAAGCGACGCGGCGAGGTCGCGCGCGTATTCGAGTTTATTGCCGAAGCCCATGGAGGCACTGGCGTCGAGCAGCAGCGTCAACTGGGAGTTGGTCTCGCCGCGGTAGCGCTTGAGGTAGGCACGCTCGGTGCGGGCGAATACATTCCAATCCACGTGGCGCAGATCGTCGCCGGGCGAGTAGGCGCGGTATTCGGCGAACTCCTGGCTGAAGCCGAAGTCGGGCGAGCGATGCAGGCCGGCGACGAAGCCATCCACGACGGTGCGTGCGATGAGCTCGAGGTTACCGATCGAGGCCAGTACGGTCGGATCAAGCAGCGCGTTCGGATTGGCGGCAACAGCCATGGTTAATGAGTTGAACCAGCCGTGCGGGGAGCGCTCGCGGCCAGTAGGCGGCGCAGGATTTCATCGGAATCTATGCGTTCACTTTCGGCGTGGAAGTTGAGCAGGATGCGGTGGCGGAGCACGGGCGCGGCGAGGGCGCGGATGTCGTCGTAGCTGACGTGGTAGCGCTGGCGTGAAAGGGCGCGCGCCTTGGCGCCGAGCACAATGAACTGAGCGGCGCGGACGGAGGCGCCGAAGCTGACGTATTTTTTGACGAAGTCGGGCGCGACGCCGGTTTGATGGCGGGTCGATCGCACCAGGTCCACCACATAGCGATTCAACTCGTCGGCAATGGGAACCATGCGGATGAGCTGCTGGAAGCCGAGGATCTCGGCGGCGTTGGTCACCGGCTGCACGGTGACAGCGCGGGTAGCGGTGGTGAGATCCACGACCTTGACCTCGTCGTCGGCGCTGAGGTAGTCGAGAATGATGTTGAACAAAAAGCGGTCGAGCTGGGCTTCGGGCAGCGGGTAGGTGCCTTCGAGCTCGATCGGGTT
>JANWLQ010000092.1 GCA_025450725.1 Terriglobales bacterium | reverse complement strand
TCGCGCGGCGTTCGGCTCAGCGTGGCGCGCGGCAGCATGGAGTACTCCGCCGTGACCCATCCCTTGCCCTGTCCCCGCAAAAACGGAGGCACCGTTTCCTCCAGCGTGGCGGCGCACAGCACCCGGGTGGAACCACACTGCACCAGAACCGAACCTTCAGCCGTCGGCAAAAAGCCGGGCTCGAAATGAAAGGGGCGGAGTTGGTCGAGAGAGCGAAGGTCGTTGCGCACAGACCATTGTAGCCAACGGCGGCTGGCAACGGTATAATGTCCTGATGCCCGATATAATGCAGCCGGTCAAGGATCTCGCCGCCATCGCTCAGGGACTGAGTGTGACCTTCAAGACCATGTTCGTCCCTCCGGTGACCGAGTTCTACCCCGACGAGCCGGTGCGCTTCGAGGCTCGCTTCCGCGGCGTCCATGTGCAGCAGCGCGACGAGAATGGCCTGGAAAAATGCGTCGCCTGCTTTCTCTGCGCCGCCGCCTGCCCCGCCAACTGCATCTACATCGAAGCCGCGGAGAACACCGCCACCCAGCGTATCAGCGCCGGCGAGCGCTACGCGCAGGTCTACAACATTGACTACAACCGCTGCATCTTCTGCGGCTACTGCGTCGAGGCCTGCCCCACCGACGCCATCACCCACGGCCACGGCTTTGAGCTCGCCACCTACGACGCCGGCACGCTCGTTTTCCGCAAGGAGCAACTGCTCGCGCCGATGCCGGTTCCCGCCGTCGCCGCCGCCCAGTCACGCTGATCGCAACCATCATCTCACCTGAGAAAAGAGGACTCACTCATTGTCACGACGCACCCTGTTCACCTCCGAATCCGTAACCGAAGGCCATCCCGATAAGATCGCCGATCAGATTTCCGATGGCGTCCTCGACGCCGCGCTGGCGCAGGATCCGATGAGCCGCGTGGCCTGCGAATCGCTTCTGACCACTGGCCTGATCGTGGTCGCCGGCGAAATCACCACCCGCGCCAACATTGACTACCAACAGGTCGCGCGCGATGCGGTGCGTTCGGTCGGCTACACCGATGCCCGTTTCGGATTCGATTGCGACACCTGCGGCGTGTTGATCAGCATCCACCAGCAATCGGGCGATATCGCCATGGGTGTCGACCGCGACGGCGCCGGCGACCAGGGCATGATGTTCGGCTACGCCTGCGATGAAACCCCCGAGCGCATGCCGCTGCCGGTCGCCTTGGCCCGCCGCCTGACCCTGCAGTTGAGCCAGGTGCGGCGCAACGGAAGTCTCGATTTCCTCCGCCCCGACGGCAAGAGCCAGGTGACGGTCGAGTACGAAAACGGCCGCCCGGTGCGCGTGGATGCGGTCGTGATTTCGTCCCAGCATAGCGAGTCAATCGCTACCGACGCCCTGCGCGAAGCGGTCCGCAAGCAGGTCATTGATCCGATCGTCCCCGCCGCCATGGTGGACAAGAAGACGAGCTACCACATCAATCCCACCGGCCGCTTCGTCATCGGTGGCCCCATGGGCGACACCGGCGTCACCGGCCGCAAAATCATCGTTGACACCTACGGCGGCATGGGCCGCCACGGCGGCGGCGCGTTCAGCGGCAAGGATCCGTCGAAGGTGGATCGTTCCGCCGCCTACATGGCCCGTTACATCGCCCGCAACGTGGTCGGCGCTGGACTCGCCAAACGCTGCGAAGTGCAGCTCGCCTACGCCATCGGCGTGGCCGAGCCGGTTTCGGTTCTGGTGGACACGTTCGGAACCAACACCGTTGACGAGGACAAAATCTCCGATGCCGTGCGCAAGGTTTTCCGCTTGAATCCGAAAGGCATCATCGAGAGCCTGCAACTGCGCCGCCCCATCTACCAGAAGACCGCCGGCTTCGGCCACTTCGGCCGCAACGAACCCGAGTTCACCTGGGAGCGCGAAGACAAGGTGGCGGAGTTGGCCTCGGCCGCCGGCGCCAAGACTGCCGTATTGGCCGCCCACTAATCGTCGGCCTGAGGAAATCCGAATGCAGGAGATCGCCGGTTGGGGACTCGATGCCGCGGTTGCCGCCGGCGCGGCCTACGCCGATGTGCGCGTGGCCGAGGAGCGCCACCGTTCGATCACGACCAAGAACGGCAAGCTCGGCACCGCCGCCGACAATGACAGCCGCGGCGTCGGCATTCGCGTGCTGCTCGACGGCGCCTGGGGCTTTGCGGCGAGTGACGATTGCACCCGCGCTTCGGTCGAAGCAACCGCTCGTCGCGCCGCCATGATTGCCCGCGCCTCGGCCCTGGTCCGGCAAAAGGACGTGCGCCTCGCGCCCGAGCCGGTGCACCATGCGGTCTGGGTCGCGCCCTGCGCCATCGATCCCTTCAGCGTCTCGGTGGATGACAATCTCGAGCTGCTCTTCGCCGTTGACGCCGAGTTGCGCTCCGTCCCCGGGGTCACCCTGGCCGAAGCGCAGATGAACTTCCAGTGGCAGCACCAGCTTTTTCTGTCGAGCCAGGGTTCGCGCATCGAGCAGACCCGTGTGTTGAGCGGTGCCGGTTTTGTGGCTCTCGCTTTCGCCAACGGCGACATCCAGAAGCGCTCGTATCCGAATTCTTTTGGCGGCCAGTATCAGCTCAAGGGCTACGAGTTGATCCATGAACTGCGTCTGCTCGAGAATGCCCGCCGCGTCGGCGAGGAGGCGGTGGCGCTGCACCGCGCCATCCAGTGCCCGCAATGGAACGGAACCCTGATTCTCGACAGCTCCCAGCTTGGCCTGCAAATTCATGAGTCCGTCGGCCACCCCATCGAGTTGGACCGCGTGCTCGGCACCGAGGCCAATTTCGCCGGCATGAGTTTCCTCACCCTCGACAACCTGCGCAAGCTCCGCTACGGCTCGAACCTGGTCAATGTCGTGGCTGACGCCCGCATCGAACACGGCCCCGGGTTGGGCACCTTCGCCTACGATGACGAGGGCGTCGCCGCCCAGCGGGCCGACATTATCCGCGACGGCGAGTTCGTCAACTATATTTCCAGCCGCGAGACCGCGGCCGAGATCGGCGAACCGCGCTCCAACGGCGCCATGCGCGCCGAGGGCTGGAATCGCCTTCCGCTCGTCCGCATGACCAACATCAGCATCGTTCCCGGTCCCACGCCGCTCGGCCTCGAAGATCTCATCGCCGACACCGAAGACGGCGTCTATCTGGAGACCAACCGGAGCTGGTCCATTGACGACAAGCGCTTCAACTTTCAATTCGGCACCGAGATCGGTTGGGAAATCAAACGCGGTAAGCGCACGCGCATGGTCAAAAACCCAAGCTATAGCGGCATCACCACCGAGTTTTGGAATTCGATGGACGCCATTTGCTCCGCCGAACACTGGACCTTGTGGGGCACCCCCAACTGCGGCAAAGGCCAGCCGCAACAAACGATGGGCACCGGCCACGGCGCCGCGCCGGCGCGTTTTCGCAACGTGAAAATCGGCACCGCCTACGGAGGCGCCAAGCCGTAATGGACGCCCGACTCGATCTGGCGAAAGCTCGGGAATGGCTGCGTGCCGCCCAATCGTCGGCGCCCGCCGGCGCCTCGCTCGAGATAACGGCGGAGGAAAATCAGGCCGAGTTGACCCGCTTCGCCAATAACGCCATCCACCAGCACGTGGCCGAATCCACGTTGGTATTGTCGGTGCGGGCGCAATTCGACCAGCGCACCGCGCGCGCGTCCACTCATCGCTTGGACGCGACCGGCATTCTCGAAGTCACCGATCGCGCCGTGCGCCTAACCCGCTCCCAGGCCGAAGATCCGGAATTGCTCCCTATGGCCGCTCCCGCCGGCACTAGTCCTACCGGCGTACCGAGCCGTTACGACGAGGCAACCGCCGCGATCACGCCAACCACCCGCGCCGAAGCGGTTCGGGCGATGGTCGAGGTGGCGCGCGAGCGCCAGTTGACCGCCGCCGGCATTTGCGCCACCCGCCAATCCCGCCTGGGGATTCTCAACACCCACGGCGTCGAGGCGTTCCATGCCTCAACCGGCGCCGAGTTCTCGGTGACCATGATGGCGGCCAACAGTTCCGGTTGGGCCAAAGGCGGCGGGCCGGCCTGGCATGGCCTCGCGCCCGAAGCCGGCGCCCGCGCCGCGGCCGAGAAGGCCTGCGCCACAGCCGACGCCATCGAGGTCCCGGCCGCGCCCATGACGGTGATCCTCGAACCCGCCGCCGTGCTCGATCTGCTCGGCTTTCTGATGTGGGATTTCGGCGCGCTTTCCGTCCTCGACCAACGCAGCTTTCTCAGCAACCGCGTCGGCACCAAGCTGTTTGGCGACAACGTCAATATCGTGGACGACGTCCGCCACCCGCTGCAAACCGGAGCGCCGTTCGACGGCGAGGGCGTGCCCCGCCAGCCCGTGACGCTGGTCGAAAACGGCTGGGTGCGCAACCTCGTCTATGCCCGCCAGACCGCTGCGCGCGCCCATGCGCAACCTACCGGTCACGGTTTTCCGCTGCCCAACGAGTACGGCGAGGGCCCGGTGAATCTGGTCTTCGCCGGCGGCGCCACGCCGGTCGAGGCCATGATCGCCTCAACCGAACGCGGCATCTTGGTGACCCGGTTGTGGTACATCCGCGAGGTGGATCCCTACCAAAAGATTCTGACCGGCATGACCCGCGACGGGACCTTCCTCATCGAAAACGGGCGGCTGAGCCGCGGCGTGCGCAATTTCCGCTTCAACCAAAACATGATCGCCCTCCTCAACCAGATCGAAGCGCTCTCCCCCGCCGTGCGCGCCAGCGGCGAGGAGTCCATGGACATGGTGGTGCCCGCGCTCAAGGTCCGCGACTTCAACTTCACCGAAGTAACCCGGTTTTAGGACAGTCGCCAATCGTCGCTGCGCGCCACGCGCAGCACCAACAGCGCCAGCCCGGCGACCAGCAGCAAGTGAACGGCGCCGCCCGCCAGGTGGAACACGCCCCACAGCAGGAACCAGATAAACAACAGCGTGGCGGCGAATGCGGCAAGCATCTCCAAACTTGCGATGCCGAACTGCGCAACCGGGTTGTGAACCGCCGCCCAGCGCCGGCTTGGACCAATGGGCTCCCCAAGCCCGCGTCAATACGCAGGCAGCCACCAAGTCCTCCATGGCAGGAGATCGAGGTGGAAGGCCGCGAACCGGGGCCCCCTGCGCGGCTTTTGCGCGCAGGGGTGGTCGTAATTCCGAAGAGTGGCCCTTCGCCGTGAATCGAATTCCGCCGCACCTTCGATCCGATCTCCACGGAGATGGCCGTAGCGACGTAGCAACGCGGAGTCGCGGCGGGTTGGAGCGAAGGGAGGCGAGCCTCGAATCACAGGCTGCTATTCTGGTACCTATGGCGAAATACGTTTATTCCTTCAGTGAGGGCAAGGCTGATGGCAATGGCGGCATGAAAGACGAGCTGGGCGGCAAGGGCGCCGGGCTGGCCGAGATGACCAATGCCGGGCTGCCCGTGCCGCCCGGCTTCACCATATCCACCGAAACCTGTCGCGAGTACTACAAGAACGGCAATCGCGTTCCCGCCGAGGTGGATGAGCAAATGCAGCGCGCCCTCCGCCAGTTGCAGCGCGCCGCCGGTCAGAAGTTGGGCGACGAGAAAAATCCCTTGCTG
>JANWLQ010000091.1 GCA_025450725.1 Terriglobales bacterium | reverse complement strand
GGTTCGGCCGAATCCCGCGCCACCGAGGGACTCTACTGGCGCTTCGAGGGCCTGCTCCGCGTCTTCGACGCCCGCCTCGGCGCGACCCTCACCGCCAGCGGCGCGCTCTATGCCCTGCGCCGCTCCTGTTATCGCCCGCTCGCGACCGGCGAGTTGATTGACGACTTCATGATCCCCATGCAGACCCGCGCCCAGGGTTTCAGCGTCGTCCACGACCCCGAAGCGCGGGCCACTGACTTCGCCGCCGACGACATCGAAGGCGAATTCGCACGCCGCGTCCGGCTCGCCGTCGGCAGCTTCCGCGCCCTGGGCCGTCTGCTCCGCATCCGGGTCGGCGGGCTCACCCGCTGGGCTTTCCTCTCCCACAAAGTCGGTCGCTGGTTGGTGCCCTTCGTTCTCATGGCCGCGCTCGCCAGCAGTGCGGCCCTCGCCGGGCAGCCTCTCTACCGCGACCTGCTGCTGCTGCAAGTCTGCTTTTATGCGTGGGCCGGCCTGGGTTGGGCGCTCCGCCGCCGGGTCTCGCACAAATTGCGTTCGGCGTCCTTCGCCTATTATCTGCTCGCCATGAACGCCGCTTTCGTGGTGGGTCTGGCCCAAATCGCATTTCGCCACGGAGAAACCAAATGGCATTAATGCGTCCCTCCGCCCATCAGTTTCCCGTTCTGCTGTACCACGGCATCGCCGCCCCAGGCGTTGTGCCGCCCGCCGGCGAGCGCAAGTTTTGGTTGAGCGTGTCGCAATGGCGCCAGCACCTCGCCACAATCCTGCGTCAGCCCCGCCGTGTCGCGAGCCTCGCCGCCGCCGCTTCGCATTCTTTGGTGATCGCCTTCGATGACGGACACGCCTCCGATTACGAATACGCGCTCCCGGCCCTGCTCGAAGCCGGCTTTTCCGCCGAGTTCTTCATCAATCCCTCGACCATCGGCCAGCCCGGCAATATGACTTGGCCCCAGGTGCGCGCGCTCGCCCAGGCTGGCATGAGCATCGAGTCGCACGGATGGGCCCATGAAGATCACACCTGCCTCTCCGACTTCGACCTGCTGGCCCGCCTGATCCGCGCCAAATTTACGATCGAGCACCATACCCAGCGCGAGGTTGCCTACTTCGCCGCCCCGTATGGCTTCACCGACCGCCGCCTCGAGCGGGAAGCCTTGCGCGCCGGCTACAAGGGCGTGTGTACGTCCAGCAACCGCTGGGCCCGTCCCAACCAGTCGGTCATTCCCCGTGTTGCCATGCATGCCCACACCACGGCAGCCGACTTGGCCGCGCTCCTTTCCGGCAGTGTGCGCGCAGTTCATGTCCCTGTTCTCCGCCACTGCCTTGTCTCCATCCCCGGCCACGCCTGGTTCCGCTTGCAAGCCTTGCGCGCCAGCGGTAAGCGCGGCGAAACCACGCCTGGGCCTACGCCCATAAAAGGAGCTGCATGAAGACACCTATCCATATTTTCGTTCTCATAGACGCTCTCGGCTCCGCCTGCCGGCCGGCGCAAAGCTTCATGGCCGAGCGCTTGCCCTTCCGCCAATCGCTCAAAACCGTGCTCGGTTTCAGCAGCGGCGCGGTGCCCACCATTCTCACCGGCGAGTTGCCCTGCAAGACCGGCCATTGGAACTTGTTCTATTACGACCCCGAACTCTCGCCCTTCCGCTGGTTGCGCTCCGCCTCTTTCCTCCCGGACGGCATCATGGGTCATCGCGTCACCCGCCGCCTGTTGACCGAAACCGGACGCCGCGTCCTCGGCCTCGGCCCGCTGTTCGAGGCTTCGCTTCCGCCCCGCCAGTTGCCGCTCTTCAATTTTGTCGAAAAGCGAAATCTCTTCGCCCCTGGTGGTGTCTCCGGAGCCCCAACTATCTTCGACCGTCTCGAAGCCGCTCGCGTTCGCTACCGCGTCTACTCCTACCACCATCAAACCGACGCCGAGATCCTGGACTCCGCCACCGCCGACGTCCGCGACCGCCGCGCCGAAGTCTTCTTCCTCTATCTCTCCGAGATGGATGGCTTCCTTCACTTTCATTGCGGTGACGACGCTGCTGTCGCCGAACGTCTCCGCGTTTACGAACGCAAGCTGTCGGCGCTTTTCGACCTCGCCGGTTCCGGTGGACGCGAGTTGACTTTCAGCATCTTCTCCGATCACGGCATGGCGCCGGTCAAGAGCCGTGTCGATCTCGCCGGCGAAATCGATCGCCTCGGCCTCCGCGCCGGCGCCGATTTCCTTTCGGTGTACGACTCCACCATGGCCCGCTTCTGGTTCTTCAGCGAGGCGGCACGCGCCGCCGTCACCGCCTGCCTCGGCGCTCAAAGCTGCGGCCGCATTGTGCCCGACGCGGAGCTCAAGACGCTCGGCGTCCATTTCCCCGATCACCGTTTTGGCGAGTTGGTCTTCCTGCTCCATCCCGGCGGACTGATCGCCAAAAGTCATTTCAACGGCGGCGGATGGAATCCCGTCGGCATGCATGGCTACCACCCCGACGATCCCGATTCCAGCGCCATCTTCCTCAGCAACGTCGTCCGGCCTCCCATGTCCCACATCAAAGACATCTTCCCGGCCATGGCCGAGAGTGCCGCCCTTGGTGTCCAGTAATGGTTTCTCGCGTGCCAAAGAGCAATCTCGTCTCGGTGCTGTACTTCTCCAATGAATGCGTTCGTGGCGGCGTCGAGGAGCATCTCCTCACCCTGCTGCGCGGTCTCGATCGGCAGCGCTTCCGCCCCTACCTCGCCTGTACGCCCGAGTTGGCCGAGGCGCTCTCCAGTGACCTGCCCGGCGACGTGAGCGTCACGCCCCTCCGCCTGCGCTCGCCACGCGACCTTACCGGCGCCGCCGCCCTGGCCTCGCTGCTGCGCTGTATCCGCGCGGAAATCCTTCACTCTCATTTGTTCTTCGCCAGCTTTTTCGCCGCGCCCATCGCACGCGCCTGCCGCGTACCGGTGGTCATTGAAACCCCGCACGTGCGCGAACACTGGCGTCGCGGTTGGAAAGCCTCTCACCGCATTGACCGCTGGGCGGCCCGCCTGGTCGATCGTTTCATCGCCGTCTCCGAGTCCAATGCCGAATATCTCCGCTCGGAAAAAGGCCTGCCCGCCGCCAAGGTTACCACCATCCGCAACGGATGCGATCTGGCCCGCTTCCAGACCGACCGCGCCCCCTCCCCCGAGCTCCGCCGCCGCTACGGTGTGGCGCCCGCCGACCCGGTGCTGGTCATGCTGGCCCGCCTCGAGCCGCAAAAAGGGCACGAGGTGATGCTCGCGGCTATGCCGCGCTTGCTCGCTCTGCACCCCCGCCTCAAGCTTCTCTGCGTCGGCGACGGCGCCTTGCGCGGATCGCTCGAAGCCATGCGCCGGCAACTGGGTCTCGAACAAGCCGTACATTTCGCCGGCTTTCAGGCGGATATCGGAGCATTCCTGGCTCTCGCCACCGCCACCGTGCTGCCCTCGCACTTTGAGGGTCTGCCGCTCGCCGCCATCGAATCGCTGGCCGCCGGCAAGCCGGTGCTTGCCAGCGCGGTCGATGGCACGCCCGAGGTGGTGCGCAACGGCGAAACCGGCCTTACTTTTCCGGCGGGAAGCCCCGGCGCCATCGTTGATGCGGTCTCAACCGCATTCGCAGACCGCGACCGATGCGTCGCCTGGGGTAGGGCCGGTCGGCGCTTGGTGGAAGACCAATTCTCCCATCGCGCCCAGCTCCGCCAAACCGAATCCCTCTACCTCAATGCGTGGGAGGCCGCCGCTTGAACGCCGCTTTGTCCACCCCCGACTCCCTGCGCCGCCGCGGCAGGCTCGCCATCTCCGAAGCGCTGGCGGATGTGTGCGGCGCGCGCTGGCCCCGCCATTTGCGGGCGCTGATTTTGACCGGCAGCATGGCGCGCGATGAGGCGACCGCGTACGAGCGCGATGGCGTTCTCACCGTCGCCGGCGACGCCGAGTGTTTGGCCGTCTTCTCCCACCGCTGGTCCATTCCTTCGCGGCGCAGCCTCCTCCAAGCCGGCCGTGACGCCGAACGCCGCTTGCGCGCGCATGCCATCGCCTGCCCGGTGGGCCTGTCCGGTGTCGCTCCTGCGTATCTCCGCGACAACCCGCCCCATTGCTTCGGCCTCGAGCTGCGCCAGGCCGGGCGCGTGATCTGGGGCGACCTCGATGTCCTCGGCCTGATGCCCGGTTACAGCGCCTGTGACATCCCGCTGCGCGACGGATTTAACCTGCTCTCCAACCGCATTGTCGAGTACCTCGCCGCCGCCGACGGCGCGCCTCTCGCTCTCGACTACGCCGCGCTCAAATTGGGGCTCGACACCGGCACCGCCTATCTAATCTCCCGCCGGCGCTTCGTCACCGGTTACGCCGCCCGCCAGCAAGTGCTGGCCCGCCTCAGCGCCCCCTGTGCCGCCGAGACCTTGCTCTGCACCCAGCTCAAACTCGCTGCCGCGCCGCCCGAACTGAACCCCGAACAGAAGGATCGCATCCTTCAGCACGCCCTCGCGCTCTGGCACACGCTGCGCCGCCGCCTTCCCCGCGCGACCTGGCCGATGCGCCTGCGTACCGCCGCCAACTCGCTCCGCCGCGGAAGTCTGCAAACCCGCACTCGCATCTACGCCGCCGCTGTCGCCGCGCTCGAAGCGCGCGACTTCAGCTCGGCCGCCGCCATCGTGGCCGATTACCGGCGCCTGGTCGAGCACACGAGGGCTTAATGAAAATACTTTTCCTCTGCCTCGACCTCACCTACCCGCCCTCCAATGGGCTGACCATGCGCACCTGGTCGGTCGCGCGCGCTCTCGCCGCCGACGGACACCAGGTGCACATGCTCGGGTTCGGCTCGGGCGGCCCCTTTCCGCCTGAAATCGCCTCCCTCACCGCCGTGCCCTTCGACGCCCCCAGCCTGACCTCGGCCGCCGGGTTCACCGCGCGCGTTCAATCGCTGGGCCGCGGCCAGGCCTATAGTGCCACCCGCTTCACCTGCCCGGCCATGGGCGAGGCGGTCGAGCGCGCCCTCGCATCCGGCGGCTACGACGCCGTCCTCGCCGATTCGACCTATTCGACGCAGAACCTGCCTGCCAAGCTCAATCTCCCACTCATCATCAACACCCATAACCTCGAATATCGCGTCTTGCAGCGCTTCGCCGCCCAGGAGCGCCATCCGGTGCGCCGCACCTATGCCGCCCTCGAGTGGCGCTGGCTGCGCCTGTGGGAGGCGAACGCGCTGGCGCGCGCCCAGCTCATCCTCGCCTGCAGCGATATCGATCAGGCCGGAATCGAAAGCCTCGCCCCCGGGGTTCCTTGCTTCGTCATCCCCAACGCCGTCTCGACGACCTACTACCGGCCCGCACCCGGCAATCGCTTCGAACCCGACACCGTGCTCTACACCGGCGGACTCGACTGGCACCCCAACCGCGACGCGGTCATGTTTTTCGCCCGCGACGTGATGCCCCGCCTGCGCCAGCTCGTCCCCAGCGTGCGGTTTCTCATCGCCGGGCGTACGCCGCCCCCGGGTTTTGCCCGTCGTCTGGCCGCGATTCCCGACGTCCATTACCTCGGCCAGGTGCCCGACATGCGCCCCATCATTGCCCACGCCCACATGTGCGTCATCCCCCTCCGCATGGGCAGCGGCACCCGGCTCAAGATCCTCGAAGCCGCCGCCATGGGCAAACCCATGGTCTCGACCGATCTTGGCGCCGAAGGTCTGTCCTTCCGCCACGAGCGCGATATCCTGCTCGCCAACAGCGCCGATGAACTGGCCCGCGCCACTGCCCGGGTTCTACTCTCCCGCATCCTGGCCGCCCGCCTTGGCGCCTCTGCCCGCGCCACCGTCGAACGGCTTTACAGCCAGGCCGGTCTCCAGCTGGAGCTGCGCGCGGCGCTCGGCCCGGTGCCACGCCGCCGCATCGAAGGAGCCCGCGCGGCATGATTTTCTTTTACATTCTGGTGTTCGGCATGCCGCTCGTGAATCAGCCGCTGTTCGCGTCGTTTCTCAGCGACTTGACGATAGCTAAGTATATGGGCGCCGTCAGCGCGCTCTATGCCGTTTACTGGCTGATCCGCCGCAGCCATATGCCGGCGGCCATGCATTGCAAAATGCTCGCCGCCTTCATCGGATTCTATCTCATCGCTCTCGTTTCTCATTTCACCCGAAGTTTGCCGGTGCCCTGGGAACTCAGCCCCTTCCTGAGCTTGACCTCATTTCTCGTCCTCTATTTCATCGTCGCCGTGCTCGTCGATGAGCCCAATCGCCTCCGCTGGGTCTATCGCACCGCCATTCTTGCCGTCACCGTCGGTGCCATGTATATGGTTCGCGAGTGGAAGGAATATCACCTCCTCTACCGCGATTTCCGCCCCGGTTTCGTCGTGGGCGATGCTAATTATTTCACTCTCTCTGCGCTGCTTTGTCTACCCGTCGCGGTTATGCTGCTGCGCGGCAAATCCGGGTGGCTCGAGAAATCCTTTCTTGCCTTCAGCCTCGCCGTTACCCTGGTCGCGGTCGTACTGGG
Organism: Terriglobales bacterium; assembly: GCA_025450725.1. GTDB lineage: Bacteria > Acidobacteriota > Terriglobia > Terriglobales > SCQP01 > SCQP01. The sequence continues at coordinate 21 of JANWLQ010000091.1, read as the reverse complement.
CGGCTCCCGTGGCGGTTTTGT
>JANWLQ010000090.1 GCA_025450725.1 Terriglobales bacterium | reverse complement strand
TGTACCGCTTCTCGCCTCTTCCGAGTATTTGCGCCAACGGCAGGGCGCGCGGCGACGACCGAGCGGAGGACCGGCTCCCTTTGCTCCCACTCGCCCGTCGTCCTCGGTCGGGTACGAATGCTTACGTGGCATTGAGCCACGCTGCGCTTCGACCCGCCCTGCGTCCTAGCACTGTACCGCTTCTCGCCTCTTCCGAGCATTTGCGCCAACGGCAGGGCGCGCGGCGACGACCGAGCGGAGGACCGCTTAGAGGCTGCCGCCGCCGCGGCGGTCACCCTTATCGTGCTTGTCGCCGTGAGAATTTCCTTTGTCGTTGCCGCGGCCGCGGCCGTCACGACCGGCGACGCGGGCTTCGCTTTCATGGCGTGATTGCTCGGGAGTCGCCTCACGGTGGCGTTCCTGGCCGTAGTTACGTTCGACAGCGGATTCGCGCGCGTTGACGCCGCGGCCGCCGTTGAAACTCGGGCGTTCGCCGCGGTATTCGCGGATCACGGTGCGATCTCTGTAGGTGTCGTGGATTTCGCGTTCGTTCACGCGCCAGACGGCGGTGTTGTAGTAGAAGCGATTGCCGGACCAATGGCCACCGACGAAGCCGGTGCCGAAATATCCGAAGCCGTAGTTGACGCCGCCGTAGAAGCCGACGTGCGGGCCCCAGTAGCCGGGGTGCCATCGGTAGGCGCCTTCGCGGTAGCCCCAGTAGCCAGGCGTCCAGAGCATGCCGGGCGCGGGCGCCATGACCCAGTTACCGTCCACCCAATAATAGCCGGCGGGACTGTAGGCCCAGTAGCCTGGCGTCCAGATGTAGCCGGGACCGGGGCAGATTGGCTGCATGGCGACGACGCGCAGGGGCGGGGGCCCGATGCGCACCGACAGGCCCACCGACATTTGCGCCTGCGCGGCGGGCGGTATACTCAGTGTCAGTCCACAGAAAAGCGCCAGTACCACGATGAGGTAAATTTTCCGCATTTGACCCTCCGCGTTAGGTATTGCAATTATTCTTCCAAATTACATAACCCGAATTCTTTGAGGATGTTGCGGAGAACGATGACCAAGGACGAACTCGATGCCGCGATGGAGTTAGTGCACCGATTCATGCCCGCGACGCCGCAATATACGTGGCCACTGCTGAGCGAGGCATTGGGATGCGAAGTTTGGGTGAAGCACGAAAACCATAGCCGTTTGGGAGCGTTCAAACTGCGGGGCGGCATCGTTTATCTCGACCACTTGCGGCGCGAGCAGCCGGAGATCCGCGGCATTGTCGCGGCCACGCGCGGCAACCACGGGCAGTCGCTGGCGTATGCCAGCGGGCTATTCGGCTTGCAGGCGGTGATCGTAGTGCCTCACGGTAATAGCGAAGAGAAGAACGCCGCCATGCGGGCGCTGGGCGCCGAACTGGTCACGACCGGCGATGACTTTCAGGAAGCATTCGAAGCCGCGGGGCGCATCGCGATCGAGCGCGGGCTGCACATGGTGCCGAGCTTCGACCCCATGCTGGTGCGCGGCGTGGCCACGTACGCGGGCGAGATGTTCCAGGCCATGCCGGCGCCGGACGCGGTGTACGTGGCGATCGGCATGGGTTCGGGCTGCTGCGGGGTGTTGGCGGCGCGCGAGGCGCTGGGGGTGAAGACGAGCGTGGTGGGAGTGGTCGCGGCGGCCGCGCCTTCCCATGCGATCTCGCTGCGCGAAGGGCGGCTGGTGGAGGCTGCGGTCTCGACGCGCATCGCCGACGGGATGGCCTGCCGCCGCCCCGACCAGCGTGCGCTCGATGCGATGACGCGCTCGCTCGACCGCGTGGTCGAGGTGACCGACGACGAAATCGAAGCCGCCATGCGGCTCTATTTCACGGCGACCCATAATGTGGCCGAAGGCGCCGGCGCGGCCGCGCTTGCCGGCGCACTGCAGGAGCGCTCGCGGCTGAGGGGAAAGCGGGTAGCGCTGATTCTTAGCGGCGGGAACGTGGATCGCGCGCAGTTCGCACGGGTGTTGTCGGCGTAGTACCTAGGGCAAAGGTCGTGCCAAAGCGGGGAAGGCTTGCAGGATTTGGCGATCAATCGTAATTAGATTGACGCTCAAGCGACGAGCCAACACCACGAACTCCAAATCGTAAGCCGAACAGCGGGTCAGTGAAACAAGTTGCATGATCTCGCCGTGGGCTTCGATCTCGAGCGTTTGAACCATGCCTTCCGCTTTATCGAGAACCCGAAGCGCATCCTCGACAACCAGGCCGCGAGAGCGCATTTCACCCGCGAGCGCATTCCGCATTTCCGAACGCCACAAGGCCGGCGCGCTCCAGATCGGGTCAAGGTTTCGCAGCTTCTCCGCCGCCGGGCTTAGTGGATTATCTACACACGCATACATCAGGATGTTGGTGTCAACGACAATCACTTCCGGCCCGCTTGGATAAATTCTTCGACCTCATCGGGCGTGGTGCGAATTCCCTTGGCCGCCAACTCCTCACGGAGCGCTCGCACGGACGCCATTAACCGGGCTTCCTTCCTGGCAGAAACGTTCGCCGGCGTAAGGCATTGCAGCGTCTGAATGATCTCTTGATTCAGGCTTCTTCCGTTGCGCTTGGCGCGCGCTTTCCAGTGAGCCTGAACGCGTTCTGGCACGCCCTTCAAAGTCACAGTAGCCATAATGCATCCATTTTAACTCCAGAACGGATGTTCGTTTAGCGGCCGGCGAGTTGGCGTAAACAAGCGAGGTCGCGGGCTTGGGCGTCGGGGCCGTCAATCGGGGTTTCGAGAATGAAGGCCTTGGCGCGCAAGCGGGGGTCGCGGAGGAGGCGGCGGAAAACGCTCTTGCCGAGCTTGCCTTCTCCAATGTGTTCGTGGCGGTCGCGGTGGCTGGCGCGGTCGGCTTTGGCGTCGTTGCAATGGAACACGGGCACTTTGGCGAGGCCGACGGTGGCGTCGAGTTCGTCCATTGCGGCGGCGTAGCCTTTGGCTGAAACCAAGTCGTAGCCGGCGACCCAGGCATGACAGGTGTCAATGCAAACGCCCACCGGCAATCCATCCAGGCCGGCGAGAATTTCACCCAACTGGCCAAAGCTGCCGCCCAGATGCTGGCCGGCGCCGGGGGTGTTCTCGATCAGGAGCTGGAGCGAGCCCCAGTCCAGGCCGCGGCTGGCGGCGCGAATGCTGTCAACGCACTTGACGACATCGCCACTGCCTGGGTGCAGCACCAGGTACTCGGCGCCGATGGCGATGGCGCGCTCGAGCTCGCCCCGGAAGGCGGTCAGCGAGCCGGTGTGAAAGGTGGAGTTGGCGCCGGCGAGGTTGATCAAATAGTTGGCATGAACCACCAGCGGCCGCAACCCGCTCGCGGCGCGCTCGGCGCGGAAGGCAGCGGCGCGGTCGGGCGGGATGGGCGACGCCTTCCACTGGCGCGGGCTGGCGGTGAAGATCTGGAGACAATCGCAAGCGAGCGCACGCGCTCCCTCGAGCGACTTGCCCACGCCTCCGGAGATGTGGGCACCGCAGCGGGGGGCGGTTTTGGCGTTCCGAGTTGGCGAGGGGGCGTGAAGGAGCGGCATGGCCAAGTACAATAGTGCCATGCGCATTGGAATGCTCACCGGCGGGGGCGACTGCCCCGGCTTGAACGCGGTGATACGCGCCGTGGTGCGCAAGGGCACCATGTTCTACGGCGATTCCGTACTGGGATTTCTGGAAGGGTGGCGGGGCGTGGTCGAAAACCGGAGCATGGCGCTTGACTTGGATTCCATCGCCGGAATTATTCACCGCGGGGGAACGATCCTGCGCACGTCGCGCACCAATCCGCAGCGCGATCCGCAAGGCTTGGAGCGGGTGCGGGAGACCTTCGAGAGGGAAAAACTGGACGCGCTGATCGCCATTGGCGGCGACGACACGCTCGGGGTCGCGCGCTGGATCAGCGACCAGGGCCTGCCGGTCGTGGGCGTTCCCAAGACGATTGACAACGACCTCAGCGGCACCGACCTCTGCTTTGGCTTTGACACCGCCGTGGGCATCGCCACCGAGGCGATTGACCGGCTGCACTCGACCGCCGAAGCCCATAACCGGGTGATGGTGGTCGAGGTGATGGGACGAGAGGCGGGTTGGATCGCCACCTACGCGGGCATCGCCGGCGGTGCCGACGTGGTGCTCATTCCCGAGAAGCCATTCAACCTGGCCGAAGTCTGCGAGCTGCTCAAACGGCGGCACGCGCGCGGCAAGTATTTCAGCATTGTCGTGGTGGCCGAGGGAGCAACCGAGGTGGGTGGAACGGAAACCAGCGGCGGGGGGCCGACCGACGAGTTCGGGCATGCGAGACTGGGCGGCGTCAGCAACCGGCTGGCGGAACAAATCGAACAGCACACCGGGTATGAAACGCGGGTGGTGATCCTGGGCCATACCCAACGCGGGGGCACGCCCACCGCCTTCGACCGCGTGCTGGCCACACGCTACGGGGTGCAGGCCATTGACATGGCGCACCGGGGCGAGTTCGGGCGCATGGCCTCGCTGCGCGGCCAGACGTTGACCTCAGTGCCGCTGAGCGAAGCGATCGGACGCAACCGCAAGGTCGGCGACGAGCTTTACGCCATGGCGTCGGTGTTTTTCGGATGAGAGGCACGCCTCTTTTCGCTTCCGGGTTGCTGGCGTTGCCGCTCGCGGCGGCGCTGGGCGCGGGCGGCTGCCAGTCGGTGACGGCGGCGCCGCCGGCGGGTACCGTGTTCGTCGCCGGCGCCCACCAGGCCCGGGTCTACGATGCCGAGACGCTGGAGAGCGGCGGCCCGCCGCCCCCCCCGGCCCGCATTGTGGCGGCGGCATTCGACGCTCAGCGCCGCCAAGTCGCGATCGTAGCGGGCGATGGCGGCGGGGAGTTTTGGTCGTTGGCGGTGCCCGGCGTGAAGGCATTGTACCGGCTGGGATTGGGACTCTCCGTCAGCTCAAGTTCGGGGCTGCAACTCGGTGCCGGCGGCAACTATGCCTATGTCGTGGGCAGCGCCGCCGGGCGCGGCAAGCTCGTCGCCATTGACCTGGCGAGCCACCGCCTGGCGGGGGCGGCCATGGTGGGCGACGATCCGTGCGCCCTGGCCGCCAACGCGGCGAACACGCGCCTGCTCGTCGCCAACCATGGCGATCGCAGCGCCACGCTGCTCGACAGCAAGACGCTGCGGGTGCTCGCAACAGTGAGCTTGAATTTCGCGCCTAAACATGTTGTGGCGCTCCCGTTTGGCGATCAAGCCTACCTGCTCGGCGACAACTCGGTGGCGGTGTACGACATGGCGCGCGAGGCGATCATCACGTATCTGCCGGTGGGCCCCGATGCCCAGGCGTTGATCGTCAAACCGGACGGCGGCGAAGTCTATGTGAGCAATGCCGGTGGAACGGTGAGCGCCATTGACACCGGCACCAATGAAGTCACGGCCACTATGCCGGCGGGGCTGGGTGCGGGACCCATGGCGATCGCGCCGGACGGCACGGTGCTGTACGTGGGCAACGCGCGCGCGAACACGGTCAGCGTCGTTTCGCTGGACACCCGGGCGCTGCTGGCGATGGTGCGGGTGGGCGAGCAGCCGGCGCGGCTGGCGCTGGGCAACAACGGCGCCTATTTATTCGTCGCCGACGCGACATCGAACGACCTGGCGGTGATTCGCACGGCGCGCGACCCGAACAATCCCAACACGCTGGTGGCGCTGCTGCCGGCGCCGGCGGCGCCGGCGCTCCTGGTGCCGTTGCCGGGAGGGCCATGAAGCTACTGCGCCAGTACGTGCGGCGCGAAGTGGCGCTCTACGCCGGCGTGGGGCTGCTGCTGTTCACGTTCGTGTTGTTCATGCAGGATCTGGGACGGGCGCTGGAGTTCACCGTGCGCGCCGATTCGCTCGCGATCCTTTCGCTGGTGGCGGACGTGATTCCCTCGGCGTTGGTGTTCACGCTGCCGATGGCGCTGCTGGTGGGAGTGCTGATCGGCCTGGGGCGGCTGGGGCTGGACAACGAACTGGGCGCAATGCGGGCCTGCGGGGTGAGCAGCCGGCGGTTGCTGATTCCGCTGCTCGAATTGTGCGCGGCGGCTCTGGTCGTGGCTTTGGCGATGACGTTGTGGCTGCAGCCGCTGGCGGCGGGGCGCCTTAACGCGCTCACCAGCCGGTTGGCCAGTTCGCAGCTTGAGGCGGAGGTGCAGCCCCGGGTCTTTGTGGAACCGGCGAACAACCCGAATTTTGTTCTCTACACCGGCGGTACGGAGAAGGGCGGATCGAATTGGAAGCAGGTCATGGTGGCGAGAACCACCGGAGACGCGCCGCCCGACATTACAATGGCCGCGGCGGGGCAACTCCTGCGGCCGGCGGCCAACGCGAGCCAGGCCGCCGACGAGGTGCAGTTGCACCTGGTCCAGGGGGCGGAGTACAAGCTCGACGCCAGTCACCCCGACACCACGCTGGTGACCGCCTTCGATTCGATTGATATTCCCTTCGCTGTGCCGCCGCCCCGCATCAGCGCGCCGACGCTCGCGACCTTGGCGTTGGGCGCGCTGGTGTGGCGGGCGCGGTGGTCGAGCGACTGGCGTTCGGCGCGCATTGAACTGTACCGGCGGGTGGCGCTGGCGTTTGCGTGCCTGGCGCTGGCGGCGTTGGGCATTCCGCTCGGGTTGCGCGGGGGGCGGGGCGGCAAGTCGGGTGGTTTCGTCCTCACCTTGATTCTGGTTTTCAGTTACTACTTGATCTTCATCTTTGGACTCGGCCTGGCTAAGCAGGGGCGACTGCCACCCTTCCTGGGCGCGTGGGCGGCCAATCTTGTTTTCTTTGGCGCCGGAATTTGGGCGCTGGCCCGGCTCGACCATATTCCGCGAGCTCCGGTCGAGGGCACCGATCCCGTGGCGTGGATTCGAGCCGCGCTGAACCGGCGCAGCCAGCGCAAGGAATACCGGATTGCCGCGGCGGCGCCGATGCAAATCGAACGCCGCTGGATGCCGTCGCTGCTCGAGGCCTACGTGGTGCGCACGTTTCTTAGCTACACCACGCTGCTGCTGGCGGGACTGTTGCTGGTGGTGCTGATCTTCACCCTGTTCGAGCTGTCGGGCAGCATTTTCCAGAATCATATTGGCCT
>JANWLQ010000089.1 GCA_025450725.1 Terriglobales bacterium | reverse complement strand
TGGCTGATATGGCTTGCCTGCTCCCACTCCATCGTCTGCCAGTACGGCTGCCCCGTGATCGGTAATGTGCCAGTCGCCAGTTTCTGTGAACTGTTGGCGGTGTTCAGCATCGCCGCCACCGTTGCGTCCTGCGCAACATTGTTGATTCCGGCCGCCTGTGCGGCCGTGTACACGTTCACGGTGTGTTGCTGGCCATCAGTGCCCTGGTAAACGAAGTTGCCCGCCTGCGACGCCGGCGTCAGGATAGTCGTTGTGTTTATGCTCGATCCCGGTTGCGGCTGCGCCTCGAAATAGCCGAAGAAGTACAGCTTCTTGTTCCCCGGCCACAGCGGCCCGCCCACCCCGATGTAGGGATTGTTCTGCCGCGACTTATTGATCGGCTGCCCGTGCAGGTTGTTGAAGTAGCTGTTGGCGTTCAGCGCCCAATTGCCAAATTGCCAGCCGGCATTGACGTGGTACTGATCCGTCCCGCGCTTGGTGGTAAATCGCATCTGCATCGCCCCGCCCGTCAGGTCACTGGCGGTGTTGCCGGCGGTCGTGATTGTGACCTCCTGCATCGCGTTAATGCGTGCCGGCGCGAACGAGAAGAAGCTTGTGCCGCCCGACTTGAAGCGCTGCGAGTTGTTGTTCATCCCATCGAGAGAGATGTTCATTGAGGCATTCGGCAAATTGTTGAAGTCGTCATTGCGCCCCGAACCCACCTGGCTGCCCGCCGACAGAAGCGCAAACTGCAGCGTGTCGCGGCTGGCGTAGGGCAGGTCGCCGATGGCCTTGTTGTCAACCGTGGTTGAAATGGCCGTCGTCGAGGTTTGCAATTCCGCTGGCGTCCCCGTCACCTCGACCGCTTGCGTGCTCGTTCCCAGTTTGAGTTGCACCTGCAGGTCGGTGACCCGCCCGGTGTCAACTGCCACCGACACATAGCTCGCCGGCTGGAATCCAGTCTTGCTCACGCTCAGCGAATATGTCGCCGCTTGCAAATCGGGAAACGTGAAGTGACCGTCGGCCGACGTCTCTGCCGTCTTCACCGCCCCGGTCCCTAAATCTTTCAGTGTCACCGCGGCTCCCGGAATGCTGGCCCCGGAAGGATCGCGCACGACCCCTTGTACGCCGGTTCCCGCGCTCACTTGCGCCGCCAGTATGGGCACGAGGATGATCGCGCTCATGATCACCACAACAAATCCACGAATCAGTCGCGTTTGCATTGGGTTAGCCATCGTAGTCTCCTGTTTCCCCGCCTGGCTTTCAGCCCGGTCGGATCACTTGACACGGTGACTTTCTCATGCCCGCATCATGTATGCAAGATATTGCATAAAATAACCCCCGCCCCAGGGGGAGCACCCACGCGATGAAAGCCAAGCGTCATTAGCGACGGGCAGCTTTTTATTGCAGTCGTAAGGTACTTGGCCCTCCTTCCCGTCCCCAGAACCGTCGTCGGTTCTGGGGTGGAGCGCCGTAGCAACGCAAACCGGGGCCCCCGCAACCGCTTTGGGTTGCGGGGTGGGGACCGGGGCCCCCGCAATCGCTTTGGGTTGCGGGGTGGGGAGTCGCGGCGGGTTGGAGCGAAGGGAGGCGAGCCTCTTCCGGCCTGTGCCGCGAGGCCGAGCCCCAAAAAAAGAGTGCAAGAGCGAGTTGAGCCGAGCGCGTGCCCTCATCATAGCCGCGCCGCGGCTCGTGCTTACTCGCCGCCCCGCGGATCAGGCTTAACGGTCAGCGACTGTTCGTAGGTCCTGCCGTCGACTGTGAGGCGCACTGTGTATGCGCCCGGCGCTGCAGCCGGCGGAGTCGGTCCCGGGCCTTCGTCGCCGGCGGCGGCGCCAGTCGCCTTGGGAGTTTCTCCCTGCAAGTCCCACACCCAGCGATGCAGGCCGGCGGCGGCCGAGAGCGGGGGCGGCGGCGTTAGCCAATGCGCCTCCACGTTGATGCTCTCTATGTTGACTGCCGGGGGAACGTCCGCCGACGAATAATGCCGGAACACTTTCCCGCTCGCATCCACAATGTCGAGCGTTACAGGAGAGCTTGCCGCGGTCTTCAACGAATAGTAAAGAATCGCGCCGATCGGCGGGTTCGCCCGCTGTGGTTCATCGGCGGAAAACGGGGTTCCGTTCTCCGCCTCGAAGGCGCTGTGGCCCTGGCGAACAGCGAGCGCCACCCCGGGTTTGTACAAATGCGCGGGCTCGGCGGCAATTTCCGCCGTCACCTGGCGCAACGGCGCGATGTCGTCGATCACCCAGAATCCGCGCCCATGCGTGGCCACCACCAGCGCGTCGTCGTGCACCACAAAATCCCGCGCCGAGGTGCGCGGCAAGTTGAACTGCATCGGCTCCCACTGGTCCCCGTTGTTATAGGAAACGTAAACGCCTAATTCCGTCGCCGCAAACAGCAGCCCGCGGCGTTCGGTGTCTTCCTTGACCGAGTTCACATACGAGCCATCCGGAATGCCCGCCACCGCCAACCGCCAACTCTTGCCGCCGTCGCTGGTGCGATAGATATATGGCTTGGTGTCGGCCAGCCGATGCCGGTCCACCGAGGCAAAGGCGGTCCCGGCGTCAAAGTGCGACGCCTCGATCATTGATACCTTGCTCCATGGCGTCATCGCGGGCGGCGTCACAACGGACCAGTTCTTCCCGCCGTTGCGCGTCACCTGGATCAGTCCATCGTCGGTCCCCGCCCAGATCGTGTCGGCTTCGACTGGCGACGGAGCAATACTGTAGACGACGCCTTTGCGGTTGGTCACGCCGCGGTTGTCTTCATCCTTGGCGGTGACCGCGTCGAGGTTGGCCGGCACGCCCGGATTCTCCCTCGTCAAATCGTCGCTGATTCGCTCCCAGGTCTTTCCCGAATCGCGGGTGCGGAAAACGTACTGATTGCCGTAGTACAGTGCCTGGTCGGCGGCCGAGAAGACCAGCGGCAGCGTCCACGTCTTGCGGTACCCGGGTTCGCCGGCGGCGGGGGCCGGAATCGCGCCCAGCGTATCAATGATATTCAGTTCCTGATTACAGCGCACGCCGGCTTCGCCGTAAAGTATATTGCCGTCCTTCGGATCGGGCACCACCATGCCGCTCTCGCCTCCGGCGCAGATGGCGCGCCAGTCGCGCTCGTCGATGATGCCGTACTTCGACCACGTGGCCACGCCCACCGGCCCCGAATCCTGCTGCGCGCCATACACCCACCACGGAAACCGGTTGTCGGCCGAGAGGTGGTAAATCTCCGCCGTCGGCTGGTTGTACCAAGTGCTCCACGTCTTGCCTTGGTCCACGCTGACCACCGTTCCCTGGTCACTTGACAGCACCATGCGGTTGCCGTCACGCGGATTCACCCAGAGTTGGTGGTAGTCGTCGCCGCCCGGCGCGCCCTTGATCGGCGTCCAGGTTTTGCCCGCATCGCGGGTCATGTAGGTCGAGGTGTTGGGGATATAGGCTTGGTCGGGATTCTTGGGGTCAACTGTGATCGATTCGAAATACCACCCCCGTCCCCAAAGCCGCTCTTCGTGGTTCACCTGCCGCCAGCTTGCGCCGGCATTGTCCGACAGGTAAACCCCGCCGTGCGCGCCCTTGTCCGTCAAGTCGTCCACCACCGCCCAGAGCCGCTGCGAGTTGCTCGGCGCCACCGCAATGCCGATCTTCCCCACCGCGTTATCGCTGGGCAGTCCGCCATGCAACTGCGTCCAGGTGTCGCCGCCGTCGGTTGACTTGTACAGTCCGCTGCCCGGCATATTCGAAGGCGCGTACACGTTCCAGGGCGGCCGCCGCGTTGCCCACAGCGACGCATACAGCGTCCGCGCGGCGTGGGAATCGAGCGCCAGATCAATCGCGCCGACGTTGTCGTCATGAAACAAAATCTTCTTCCACGTCGCGCCCCCGTCCAGCGTCCGGTAGACGCCCCGGTCCGGATTGGCGTCGTAGGCATGCCCCAGCGCGGCGACGTAGACGCGATTTGCGTCCTGCGGGTCAATCACAATCCTGCCAATGCGCTGCGTAGCGTCCAGTCCAATATGCCGCCACGTGCGCCCCGCGTCGGTTGACTTGTACATGCCGTCGCCATACGACGTCTGCGACCGGATGTCCGCTTCGCCCGTGCCCACGTAAACCACATTCGGGTCCGAGGGCGCGACCGCGATCGCGCCAATCGATTGCACCGGCTCGTCGTCGAAGATCGGCGTCCACGTGCGCCCCGAGTTCTCCGTCTTCCAGACTCCGCCCCCGACCGAGCCGAAGTAGAAGGTGTCGGGCTGGCTTGCCACGCCGGCGACACCTACCGAACGCCCGCCCCGCAGGGGACCGATGTCGCGCCAGCTCAACCCGCCGGTGAGCAGCGGCGCCTGGGCGCTGACGACCAGCGCCGCGCCGGCTAGGAAACCAACTGCAAGCGTGAGTCCAATCAGGGAGCGCACTCGTATCACAGGCGGATCTCCTTTGTCCGAACACAATAAGATAGCACTCTGGCTGTCAGTGGCAATGAAGCGGGCCGGCCGGATCAGGCCGGCCTGCGCTAACGGGGCTACTGTAAGCGGGCTGAGGGCGGCCGCTGGCCGCCCGAGTCCCGCGCCAAGTGAAGCCAGGGGCCGTTGGCCGCCCTACTCCCGCGCCGGTCATTTGAGCAATGTGACCGAGTCCTGGCGAAAGAGGGCAATCAGCGCTGGAACCGCGCTCATTCCGACGATCGCGGCGATGAAAAACACGCTGCCCAAAAGCGCTGAGCCCTGGCCATGCTGCACAGCGCCAGTGGCCACCAACGGCGAAAGCGCGCGCGCAATGAGGCAGCCTCCGGCCACGCCCAAGCCCAGCCAGAGCGTATAGGGGAGTAGCAAGAAACGTCCCAACCTCCACGGCGTGGCGCCCAATGCCTGGCGAATTGCGAGCTCATGGCCGCACATTGCCAGATCTCGGGCCAACACCCCATAAATGCCGAGGGCGATTGCGATCAGCGCAATGAAAGCAATCAGCCCGCTTACAGCGGCCCCAGTCGCGCGGGCCGGCCTGATCCGGTTCCCGTGGGCGCCGCGCCGCTGCATTGTCGTCGGGGGCCGATCGCCCCACAAAGCTCCGCGATTTTCTGCGGCCCCCGAGTCCAGAATCAGTTCACGGTCGCTGCCGCGCGGCGCGCACCCGGATAGAAATGCCGTCCCAGCGGCACGCCGGCCCACTCCTTGCCCAAATAGCGTTGATGCGTGCCCTGGCCGTCGTACTCGAAGCTGAACGCCACGCCGCAGGCGGGGCGCAGCGCGGCGTACTCATCTTCGCTGTACATCTCGTAGAAGCGCATCCAGCGTCTTGTCGCTCCGCGGCCGATGCCGACGTCTGACCAGCCCGGCCCGATGCGCATCACGAAGCGCGAACTCGGGCGCGAAAGCAGCACATCGGAGAGCGCGAACGGCGTCGTGAACGATCCCAAGAAGCACGCCGGGCGCGCGGCGTAGCCGTCGGCGTCGCGCGTCGCCCGCAACATCGCCATCGCCGCCGCGCGCACCTCCGCTTGGCGCGCGCGCAGCGCCCGCAAACTCGCCGGCACGTTGGCCGAGGCGTAAACGGTGATGTTTGACGAGGGCGGCACACAGGCAGCGTTGAGAACCACCACCAGCGCGGTCGCCGCCAGCAGCTTCGGCCCGGTCAGAATTCGCGAAGCCGCTGCCAGCGCCGCCCACAACAACGGCAGCGCCAGCAGAGTCACATGGCGGATGTTGTTGCCAAGCACCAGCACCCAGAACAAATAACTCACCCCGCTCCAGACCGCCCACAGGCCCAGCCAGCGCCGCGCCCAACCCCGACCGAAGCGCCGCATCGCCCAACCCGCCGCCGCCACCGCCGCCGTCGTCGCGATAAGACCAGTGGCCGTGAACAGCGGGAGCACCTGACGCAGGATGTACAGCGGATTGCGCCACGCCTGCCGCAGGCCGTTTATGATGTAGCCGCCGGTCTCGTGCTGCGAATAGGCCTGGGTGGCGGCGAAGCTCTGCTGCAACAACCACTGCCGGGTGAGGATGAACAGCACCCCCGCCAGCGCCACCAGCGCCACCGTGATCAGCATCGGACGCAGCCGCCGCGCGGAGTCCGCGCCAATCATCGCCTGCCTCCAGCTCGGCCAAAGCGCCGCCGCCCAAAGCAGCGATGGGAACGCCCCCAGCAGCAACACCTGGTCGGCGCGCAGCAGCAAGGCCCCGGCCAGCGCCAATACCATGCCCAGCGCCCAACGCCAGTCGGGGTCACCCTTCAGCCGCAACCGCTCGCCGCCTTCGGTCACCGGCAAGCGCCAGGCTTTTAAATACAGCCACAACGCCAGCAGGAACAAGGCAATCGCCGGGCCCTGCGGATGCGGCTCGATCCCAAGCCACCATAGGCTCGGCGCCAGCAGCAGGACCAAGCTCGCGCAAAAACTCGGCGCCGGAGCGAGCAACCGGCGCCCGATGAAATATAGCAGCGACGCGGTGGCCAGCGCCGCCCCCAGGCTCACCAGATTCATCAGCAACGGCAACCGCGACAGCTCCGTGTGCAGATGCAACATTCGCACCAGCGCCACCATCAGGCCGTAGTAGCCAGCCGACAGGTTCTTGCCGTAAATCTCCCCCGCCCGCGGACCGTACTTCATCCATCGCCACACGCCCTCAAGAAATAGTCCGGTGTCCGCCTCCCCCGCCGCGTTCGAGAGCAGCGCCCCCCGGGTGATCAAAACCACTGCCACCAGGCTGGTTACCGCCCAGCGGTCCACATTTCGCCGCTGCTCGCGCTTGCCTCGCACGGCCGCGGAGACTGCGACCACTTCCTCGTTCATATAATGAGACGACGCCTTCTGCGGAAAGACTGTTGAATGTGCACTGATTTTGGGCCATTCTGCCTGTGCATGGATCTCGCCCGGCGTCGTTCGCTATTCCCCGTCTGTCAGAACTACATTTACTTCAACCACGCCGCCGTCTCCCCCCTTGCCACCCCCGCCCGTCGGGCCATGGAAACGACCCTCGCCGAGCTAAATGAGTCCGGTGCCTTCGAGTGGCAGCGCTGGATCGCGGCCCTCGACCGCACTCGGGCCTCCCTCGCCCGCCTGGTCGGCGCCTCGTCGGCCGAAATCGCCTTCGCAAAAAACACTTCCGCCGGCCTCGGCCTCGTCGCCCACGGACTCGACTGGCGGCCCGGCGATCGGGTCGTCACCTTCGAGTGTGAATTCCCCGCCAACCTATATCCCTGGCTGGCGCTCCGCGATCGCGGCGTTCAGGTTGATCTGCTGCCCGAAGCCGACCTCGCCGACCTGGACCGCGTCCGCAAAGCCTGCCGCAGCGCTCGCCTGCTTTCGATCAGCTTTGTGCAGTACCTCTCCGGCTTCCGCGCCGATCTGGCCGCCATCGGCCAGATTTGTCATGAGACCGGAACCCTTCTTTTGGTGGACGCCATCCAGGGCTTGGGGGCGTTTCCCTTAAACGTCAAACAGTGCCAAATTCATTTCTTGGCCGCAGACGGGCA
>JANWLQ010000088.1 GCA_025450725.1 Terriglobales bacterium | reverse complement strand
GGCGACATGCACGCCGAGCAGTTCAGTTACGACGACGGGACCAAGACGTTTCTCGAACGCGAACTCGGTCTGGAGCGAACCGAAGCCCTGCTGCGCAGCCGAATCCAGCTTTGGCGCTGGGAGAATCGCTGGTTCAAACCACTGAGCCGGGAAGAGTTCGATGTTTCTGTCGCCACGACCGGCCAGGTGGTTGGCTTCGACCACGAGACCGCCGACGAAGCCGCCGGCGCGAATTTGAGCGAAGCCGAGGCCCGCGCCCGCGCGGAGCGGTTTCTCAGCGGGGTGATGAACCTCGACTGGTCGGGTTGGACCGAGGTCGGCGCCGAGCGCCAGGCCAAGCCCCACCGCACCGATTACATTTTCACCTGGAAAGACACGCAACCACTGGTGGCGGGCGCCACCGGCGCCATCGGCCAAGCCGAGCATCGCCACGTGATCCGCGTGCAGGGCGCGGAAGTCGCGGCCTATGCCACCTTCGTTAAAGTTCCCGACCAATGGATGCGCAATTTCGCCCAACTCCGCAGCCGGAACAACGATGCCGGGCTGGTGGATGGCGGCCTGCTGCTGATCGTATTTGTCGCCCTGATCTTTATTCTGATCATGCGAATTCGCCACGGCGACATCCGCTGGCGCAACGCGCTTTGGATTGGCTTCGCCGGGGCCGTGCTCAGCTTGCTGGCCACGCTCAACTCCATGGGCCAGGCGTTGTTTGGCTACCAAACCACGCAGAGCTGGGCCTCGTTTCTGGCCAGCAGCATCTTCGGCGCGCTGGCCAGCGCGGTTGGCGTGGGCGTGTTTCTGCTTGTGCTCACCGCCGCCGCCGAGTCGCTCTACCGCGAGCGCTTCCCCGAAAAGCAATCGCTCGCCTCGACGCTGAGCTGGCGCGGCGTGCGCAGCAAGACCTTTTTTATCAGCATGGTGCTGGGCCTCATGCTGGCGGCTTTTTTCTTCGCCTATCAGACCGTCTTTTACCTCATTGCCAACCATTTCGGCGCCTGGGCGCCGGCCGACATACCGTACGACGATCTTTTGAACACCAAGCTGCCCTGGGCCTTCGTCCTGTTCGGCGGCTTCTTCCCGGCGATATCGGAAGAGTTCGGCTTCCGCATGTTCGCCATCCCGTTGTTCGAAAAATGGTTTCGCTATTTGTGGGTAGCGGTGATCGCGGCGTCGTTCCTTTGGGGATTCGGGCACGCCACATACCCCAACGAGCCGTGGTTCATTCGCGGCGTCGAGGTCGGTTTGGGGGGGGTGCTGCTGAGCTGGATCATGATCCGCTTCGGCATTCTCACCACGGTTGTGTGGCATTACACCGTGGATGCGCTCTACACCGCCATGCTGCTGCTGCGCGCCCACGACGGCTACCTGCGCTGGAGCGGCGCGACGACCGCGTTTCTAGCGCTGGTTCCGCTGCTCATCGCCATCGTCGCCTACCGCCGCCACCACGGCTTCGCCGACGAAACCGCACTCACCAATGGCGCCGAGGGCAGCGCGGCCATGCCAGTCGTCAGTGCCGCGGTTTCCAATCCTGCCACCGCGCCTCCGGCGGAGGCGCCGCCGCCGCCGCTTCCCGCCTACGAGCCGATCTCCGGCAATAACTGGACGACCGGGATCATTATCGCCGCCGCCCTTCTCTCGGCCTTCGCCGTGCCCATTGCCCAATGGGATTCGGCCCTGCCCTGGCGTGCGTCGCGCGATCAGGCGATCGCCGCCGCCCGCAATTTTCTCGCCTCGCAAAATTGGGCGGTGAGCGGCTACCGCGTCGCGGCCGCCACCGAAACCGCGGCCGGCGCCCTCCACGGTGAAGAAAACCAAATCGCCGCCGACCAGATTTTCCGTCGCGGCGGCCGTCGGTCACTGATCGCGGCCTTCTCCGGTCCCCTGCCCACCGTTCCCGCCGAATACTGGCAGATTCGTTTTTTTCGAGACCGGCAAGAGCGGGAATATTACGTCGTGGTCCGCGCCGACTCGCGCCAAATTGTCGGCTTCTCGCGCGTCATTGCCGAATCCGACCCGGGCGCCTCGCCACCGCTCTCGGTGGCGCAGGCCCGCGCCGCCTCCTTTCTCGCCGCTCGTGGCATCAACGTCGCCGGCATGGCGCTCAAGATCGGCGAGCAGGAAAGGCAGACCGCCCGCGTCGACAGCACCTTTGTCTGGGAGCAGGCTTTGCCGGCCTCGTCGCCGATTACCTACCGCGTCGAGGCCGACCTGCAGGGCAACGACGTGTCGCTGTTCCGGGCTTGGTATCACGTGCCGGAGAGCATGATCCGCGACTACGAACAATCCACGCTCGGCAGCCTGCTGCTCGCCATTTGCAAGGCGTTGATGTTCGCGGCCGCGGCGGCGCTGGTGTTTTATCTCATCTTCCGATTCGCGCGGCACTCCGCATTCGCCTGGTCGACGCTGATCAAGATTTCGGCCGTAGCCGCGTTAGTCACGTTGATCGCAACCGCCAACGCCCTCCCCACGACCTGGATGGCATACACCACCGACACGCCCTGGGCGGCATTTATGCTATCCAGCGCCATTGGATGGCTGGTGGCGGGCCTGGGGGCGTTTCTGTTTACGCTCGCATTGCTCGCCGCTCTGGCCATCACCGCGCCCAACGCCACCGCGCTCACCTGGGCCAACGCCCGCCGGCAATTGGAACGCGAAACCGCCTGGGACGCACTCTGGCTCAGCCTGCTCGCGCTGGCCTGGTACTTCGGCTGGGCGCGGGTGCAAGCCGTGGTCGCGAGCCACTGGCACAACGCCGGCCTGGCGCCGTGGCCGACGCCGCCGGGGGCGCTTGCGCATTGGCTGCCGGGCCTATCGGACGCGCTCAGCGCGCCCGTACATGGGCTGTGGGTGGCCGCCGGTTTGGGTATTCTACTGCCCGTGCTGTGCGCGCGGAAAAACCGCCCCTGGGCAATTGCGGGATTGGCGCTGCTCTGGCTAGGTTCGCTTCCCAGCTTGCATCAAGCGCCGCAGTTTTTGCAGGCGGCGCTGTTTAGCGCGGTCGCGCTGGCGCTGCTGCTCGGCTTCGGCAACCTCTTTCTGCGCAGCAGCCCGCTCGCCTACTTTAGCGCGGCGCTCGTTCCCTCATTGACCGCCTCGGCGCTGGGATGGCTCACCCTTCCCGCCCCGCACGCCGTATGGGCCGGTGTTGTCCTACTCGCGATGTTACTCGGCTGGCTGTTGTGGCTCGCCGCCATCTCCCAACGGCGCGCCCCTGCTGTGCGTTAGGCGTCGCGCAACACGGAGGGCGGCAAGTGCGGCAATTCCCAACCCACGCGCAAGCCGCGCCACAGACCGCAATCCCGTCAGAACCGGGGCTTCGCCGCAACTCCCGCAACGCCGTTGCCGCTTCTGCTACAATCCCGGTGAGGTTCCGCAATGGCAGAAATCACCGGTGAAGCGTGGGGCATGATCGAGACCAAGGGTCTGGTGCCGATGATTGAAGCGGCTGACGCCATGGTCAAGGCCGCCAACGTCACTCTCGTTGGCTGGGAAAAGAAGATCGGCGCCGGCCTCGTCACCGCCATCGTGCAAGGCGACGTGGCCGCGGTCAAGGCCGCCACCGATGCCGGAGCCGCCGCCGCGCGCCGCATCGGCGAAGTGGTTTCGGTGCATGTGATTCCCCGTCCGGCGCCCGGCCTCGCCAAGGCCGCGCCGCTGCAATCGGGTAGCTAGCCGCCGCACGCGCCATGCAGCTTGCCCGCGTCATTGGCACCGTGGTTGCCACCCGCAAGGATCCCCGCCTCGAAGGTTTTAAGCTGCTCGTGGTGCGCCTGCAAACGCCCGAAGGCAAGGATGAATCGGCCACCATCGTCGCGGTGGACACGGTGGGCGCCGGCATGGGCGAGCGGGTCTTCATCGTGCAGGGCAGTTCCGCCCGCATGGCGCGCGAATGCGGCGACAAGCCCATTGACGCCGCCGTGGTCGGCATCGTGGACACGGTGCAGTTCTAAGCCGCCATGTTCCTGGCCCGCGTCATCGGCACCGTGGTGGCAACCGTAAAGGACAATGCGCTCGAGTCACGCAAACTGCTGCTGGTCCGACCGCTCGACGCCGATCGCCAGCCTACGGCGCGCACCGTGATCGCGCTCGACGCGGTCGGGGCGGGAGTCGGCGAGACGGTGTACTGCTGCCGCGGCAAGGAAGCGAGTTTTCCCTGGCTGCCTGAATCGGTACCGACCGACGCGGCGATCGTCGGCATTGAGGACCCGCGGCAATGATGATCGCCCGCGTCACCGGGGAAGTCGTCGCCTCGCAAAAGCATTCCAGCCACGAGGGTCTCAAGCTGCTGCGGGTTCAGCCCGAGTCGAGCACCACGGCGCAACACCTAATCGCCGTGGATGCGGTGGGCGCCGGCATCGGCGAGCGGGTTATCGTGGTGCAGGATGGCTACGCGGCCATGACCGCAGTCCACCGCCCGCAATCACCCATTGACTGCGCCGTGATTGGAATTGTTGACAGTACGAACGAGGGCTAGTTCCGGGCTCCTACGGCTTAGGCTTTCGCGCCGGCAGCCTTGCGGATATCAATGCCGCCCTTGAAGAAGGCGCCATCTTCAATACTAATGCGCGCGGCGCTGACGTCGCCGGTAAGCGCGCCCTGGGCGCGAATCTCGACCCGATCGGCGGCGGTGACATTGCCGTTCAGCTTGCCCAGAATCACCACTTCGCGCGCTGTGACGTTGGCCTGTACCTGCCCATTGGCGCCGATGGTGATGGTGTTGTTGGGCAGCTCCACCGAGCCTTCCAGTTTTCCGTCCACGAACAAATCCTCGTTGCCGGTGATCGTGCCCTTGAGCATGACCGTCTTGCTCAGGTGGGTGGGCCGGTCACCACCGCGAGCGGCGTTGCTGGAGGCACCGGGCGCGGAGGCGGCCGGGGGCGGCACCATCGGCGTCACGGCCGGAGCGGGAGCGGACGGCTTAACAGGAGTTGCGGGCGTGTCCCGCTCGTTTTGGCTTTTCCACATGGGCAACTTCTCACCTCGGTTTAAAGACTGTCCTTATTGTACGGGCGGCCTCCCCGCCGTCAACCGCGAAAAAACCTTAGAATGAATTGCCTGCCTTGACCAGTCATCCATGATTCCCGAACGCCAGTGGTTGCAATGGGTTGCGAGCGCAGCCGAAGCCGCGGCGGTGCGGCGGGAAATCCGATTGGGGATCGGCGATGACGCCGCGCTCCTCCGCCCGGCGCGCGGATGTGAGCTCGCGATCACCACCGACCTGATGGTCGAAGGCGTGCATTTTACCCGTGCCCGCGCCCGCGCGACGGGCGAGCGGCTCGCCACCCGCGCACTGAGCGATCTCGCCGCAATGGGGGCCGAACCGCTGGCGCTGTTCGTCTCAACCGCCTACCCCGCCGACCTGGCCGTGGCATGGCCGCGAGAACTGTACCGTGGGTTGTTGGCCGCTTCGACCGCCGCCCAGGCGCAACTGGCGGGAGGCGATGTGTCGAGCTCGCCCGGCCCGATTATGCTCGACGTGGTTGGCGTCGGCCAGTGCCCGGTGGGCGCGGCGCTGCGCCGTTCCGGTGCGCGTCCCGGCGATGGCATTTATGTTTCAGGCCAACTGGGCCGGCCGCAGGATGCCGCGCGCACGGCGCGTTGGCAATTGGGCATGGCATTGCGCCGCCGCGCCAGTGCCGCCATTGATCTCAGCGACGGACTTTCGACCGATCTCAATCACCTCTGCCAAGCGAGCCAGGTTGGCGCCGAAATCACCGCGGGCTTGCTCCCCGCCAACAATTTCGAGGCCGCGCTGCACCAGGGTGAAGACTACGAGCTGCTCTTTATGCTTCCCGCCGGACGGCGGCCGCCATGCGGGTTCGAAGTGACCCGTATTGGCGTCATCACGCGCGCTCCCGGCGTTTTTCTTGTCCATCGCAAGGCACGCCATCCACTCGTTCCCCGCGGCTGGCAGCACTTTGCAAAGTCCTAATTCACCCGCACCGGAACATCGTCGTAGCGGTTGGCCGCCACGAACTTGGGCGTGAACGGCGCCGGCACGGTCATCGATTCGCGGTCATGGGTGATCGGCATGAGGCCGCGCACCCAGACGTGGTCATCCTTGAATAGATAGACTGGCAGCAGACCGCGCCAGTGCCTGGGGTTCTCCACTGTGAGCAATACCTGGGCCACGCCCTTGACCGGCGCGGCCGCGGTGGCGTGAAAATGAATCTCCGGCAGGGTCAAGGCAAAACCGCGGAAGAACCAGTCGAGCTTGTGATTGCGGTCGAGGTCCATGGCCGGCGTCATGTGCTTTTCGGCGATTTTCCGGAAATCGTTATTGGTCACCGGCAGCCCGCCATAATGGGCGGTGAATTCGCGCATCATGGCGGTGAAAGCCGCATCCGGGTTGGGGTTGCGCGGATCGAGCATGATCTGGCGCAGCGAGTATAAGGTATAGCCGCCCAGGGTCTGGCGCATGGACTCGGGCGAGCGGCGCCATTCCTCGACGGTTTGCAGGGTCGCCTCGGGGCCATCCTTCGCGTCCTGATACAACAGTCCGGAAAGCTGCCGCAAGCCGGTGATTAACCCATCATCAGCGTGCGTCATCGCGACCGTCCAAGCGCCCCACCACTGTTGCGCCATTTCCATGGCCGGCGCCAAGTCGCTCGACCCGGGCGCATCGCCCTCGGCGAAGCTGAGCGGCGAGAATGTCACCAGGCCTGGAATCGGCTCCTCGGCGAGCGCGCCGCCGGTGGTTCCGGTCAGCTTGGATTGCGGATAATCGCCAAAGCGGGCGCCGAAAAAATTCACGATCTCGATCGCCTTGCCGCCGGCGAGGGGCGTCATGGCCATCGGGTCGCCCTTGCGCGGCACACTCATGGTCAGCGCCAACGGCTTGCCGTCGGAGAGGGTAAAGCTGCGTTCGGTGACCACATCATCGCCCACCGCGATCGCCACGGCGCGCTGCTGGGCATCCACCGGCGCCTGGGCCAACTTGTATTTCGGTTCGTCAACGGTGGCTTGTAATTGAAAATGAGGCGCTTTTTCGGAAGCCGGGACGGCGCCAGTGGGGTACCAGTCGGCGGGCGTAATCCAGTCGTCGTTACCGTCCGCCTGTTCCATGACGTGCTTGCCGCGGTACTCGATATGTACGGTCCGGGGCAAGCCCGGCGCGAGCGATTGCGGCAGTTCGATGTACAGCCAATCACCGTGGTCTTGCCTCGGCTGGTACCATGGCGCGTTCATGGCGGTCACGCGCAAATGAGAATCCAAACGCAGCACCACGCCGCGCCCGTGCGGCGCGGAGCTCAGCAGATCGCAATCGGCAACGACGGAGAGTTCCAGGCCACGGCCCAGGGTGGCGCGCAAATTGTAGGAGGAAACCGCGACACCTGGCGCGGGCATTGTAGCCGGCGGACGAGGCATTTGTTGGCCGGCGGCGCAAGCCGCCCAAGCCAGCAAGAGAGCAAGCCGCGTCATGACTCCTACGTCCTCCCTCGCGCCGCGATCAATTTTCGGTTACGAATGTCCGGCTCATATAATCATGCCACGTGAGGCGTTGGGCATCGCAGCCCGCCCAGGCGAACCCGATGCCCAGCGCGGCCAGGGAGATCAGGCTGGCCCAGGCGCGCCAGCGCGCCGCAGCCGGGCTCAACTCGCCCGCGAAGCTGCGCACCTGCAAATTTTCGCGCCGCATGCCCACGCTCACGCCGCCGGCGTAGGCACAGCCGAGCACGTAGAGCGCCGCCAACAATCCCGGCACGCCCACCAGCGCCGGCAAGAGGTGACGCAGGGTTGACGCATCCGGCAAGGCGAATCCAGCCGAAGCCCACGCGGTCAAGGTAAACAGGGCGGTCGCCGCCGCTACAACTCCCAAGTCGAACAATCCCGCCCGCAAACGGCGCTCGAGCGGAGCGACCGGCAAGGGTAATTCCTTCGGCGCTGAGACCGCGGCCGTGGCCGACATAGGCAGCGGAAGCTGCAAGTAGGCCGCCGACGCACTGGGCACGGCG